>JAIRXT010000141.1 GCA_031268125.1 Treponema sp.
GCTTCCCCCGGCCCTGGGGATGTTGAAAAGGACACGCTCCTGGGAAAGGACATCGGCGGCGTGGACCTTTCCGGCGGCCAATGGCAGAAACTGGCCATCGCCCGGGCGGCCTACCGGGATCGGGACTTTATCATCCTGGACGAACCGACCAGCAACCTGGACCCTTTGGCGGAAACCGGTGTGTTCCAAAAGTACATCGCCCTGGCCGCGGACAAGACCGTGGTTTTCGTAACCCACCGCATCAGCGTGGCCGCCCTGGCCGGCCGGATTATCGTATTTGCCGGGGGGAAGCTTGTCGAGGACGGCTCCCACGACGAACTGATGCGGGCCGGCGGGGAGTACGCCCGGCTCTACCGGGAACAGGCCAAGTGGTATAACCGGTAGCAGCCTGTCGATACACTAGCGGCAATACTTTATCCAAGCTATGGTTTGTTGTAAGGGGGCGGTTCGATGAACCAGAAAAAAACCTATGGCCTGCCGGATCTTATTGTCCTGCCCCTTAAAGCGGCGCCGGTCCCCACCATCCTTTGTATGCTGGAACAGTTGATTTCGACGCTGCTCCCCTCCGCCGAGATTGTTGTTACGGCGCTGTTTGTGGACACGGCCCTGGCAATTTTCAAGGGCCGGGACGGGAATATCATCAAGCCCCTTTTCCTTTTGATGGGGATCGTCGCCTGCAGGCTGCTTCTGCCGGGGCTGGCGAATTTCGCCACGACCAGGCGGAACATGGGGCTGACCAAAACCTTCAGGCTAACTGTGGCGGAAAAGCGGGCAAAGCTGGAGTACCGCCACATAGAAAACAGCGACACCTGGGATCTTATCCAGCGGGTCGGCACGGACCCGGCGGAAAAAATCGCCAAGGGTTTTGACGACAGCCTGGTTATTGTACGGGTCCTGGGGCAGCTTGTCTCCGTGCTGGTGCTGCTGGCGTTCCAGGTATGGTGGGCCGCCTTGATAGTGGCGATCATCGCCGTGCCGCTCCTCTACCTGGCCTTTCGGGTGGGCGGGGCCAACTACCAGGCTGACCGGGAAGCGGCCCAATTTGAACGGCGGGCCGCCTACCTCTACGGCGTTCTGACCGGCCGGGACAATGTGGAGGAACGGGCCCTCTTTGGGTACAGCCCTGCGCTGAACGCCGTCTGGCATGAAAAATACGAGGCCGGCAGAAAGATACGGGCCATGTTTCTGGGGAAGCTGATGGCCTCCCTAAAAGGTTCAAGCCTTATCATCGTGTTTGCGACAGCCCTCATCATCGCGGTGCTCCTTGCCCCGCTGAGATCCGGGGTCATCAGCATCGGTATGTTCATGGGTTTTGTAACGGCCATTTTCAACCTGACCACTATGGTGGGTAACGATTTGATTTGGATGACCGGGCAGATAGGAAAATCCCGGGAGTACCTTAAAGATCTGTCGGCCTTTTTTGCGTTAAGCGAGCAGGAAGGGTCCCTGGCCTTTCCCGGTACGCCGGATACGGGGTCTCCCGTTACGGGGCCGCCGTTTACGGCGCTGCCGCTTATAGAACCCCGGAGCATTGAATTTATCAACGTAAGTTTCCGCTACCCCGGAACGGATCGGGATATCCTTAAAAACCTTTCCCTGAAATTCGAAGCCGGCCGCCATTACGCCCTGGTGGGGGTCAACGGCGCAGGCAAAACCACCATCACCAAACTGTTGACCGGCCTCTACACCAATTACGAAGGGGAAATCCTGATAGACGAATCGCCGCAGTGTTTGCAAGAATTGCGGCCGCAGGAACTGAGGCCGCAGGAACTGCGGAGCTTTCCCGCGGGACGCATTAAATCCCTGTTCAGCGTGGTTTACCAGGACTTTGCCAAATACCAGCTTCCCTTACAGGAATCCGTCGGCCTGGGGGCGGTTACCGCGGCCTCCGTTTCCGGCGCCGGCATTAACGCTGTGTCCCGGGCCCTGGAAAAAATTGGTCTGGAAGATCTGGTGGAAGAACTGCCCCGCGGTCTTGATACGCCCCTGGGGAAGATCCGGGAGGGGGGCGTGGATATTTCCGGCGGCCAGTGGCAGCGGGTGGCCATTGCCCGATCCCTGGCGAACCCCGCACCGGTGCGTATCCTGGACGAGCCCACCGCCGCGCTTGACCCCGCGGCGGAAAGTGCGGTCTACGAACTCTACGGTGAAATAAGCCGGGGCAAGACCACGATCTTTATTACCCACCGGCTTGGCGCGGCCCGGCTGGCCGATGAAATTCTGGTAATCGATGGGGGGCGGCTGGCCGAAAGGGGCAGCCATGAGGAACTTGTTGCCCGGGGCGGCCTCTACGCGGCGATGTACGAGTCCCAAAGGGGATGGTATGCCTGATATAAAAAACAAGCCGCTGAATGTGCTTGCGGTATTTTCAAAGCTGGCGCCGGCCTGCTTCAGGACCGCCCCCGCGGGAGTGTGTGTCGACATAGCATTACTGACGGCAAACGGCTTTGTAAACGGCGGAATCATCCTTTTAACCCAGCGGCTTCTGGACGCGGCGGCGGGATTCGCCGGGGGAACCGTCGGTACCAATGCTGTGCTTTTTGCCCTGGCCCTGCTGGCCCTGGCCCATGCGGGCAATCATATTTTCATAGGTCTTGGTAACTATTTCGGTAACAAAAATCATCTGAAGATCGTCGGTATATTGCGGAAAGACATCAACAAAAAGGCAGCGCGCCTTGCCCCAATAGATTTTGAAAACACCGAAATCCTGAACCACATCAACAAGGCGGAGATGGGTTCATTTAACGCGGTAAGTTTTGTCATGACCACCTTTGTCATTTTCGCGGTATTTCTGCCCTATTTCGGTTTTGCGGCCTGGTACCTTTTCAGCCTGAAGCCGCTGTTGGTTGCGGCCCTGGCCGCGGCCTTTATTCCGCCGGCCCTGACCCAGTTTTTGCGGGTCAAAGTATTTACCCGCCTGGAAGACGCCTCGGCCCCGGCCAGGCGCGAGGCGGACTACTACGAGCAGTGTATGGCCGGGCGGGAATATTTCAAGGAGACCCGGCTTCTGGGGGCCTACTGGTACTTCAAGAAACTCTTGAGCGATTGTATCAGCCTCCTCAACCGGCTGCGCTGGAAACACGAAGTTAAGGCCAACAGTGCGGAGCTTGCCATGAAGCTGCTGACCCTGGCCGCGTACAGCGGCGTCATTGTTCTGCTTTTCACCACCCTGATGCGGCAGGAGATCTCCGTGGGCGCCTTCGCCGCGGTGTACGGGTCGATAGACCGGTTATTCAGGATGATGAACGACCTTATCACGATGCAGATAGGCAGCAATGCCAGATACCTGGGAAGCATCCGCAACTACCTTGCGTTTATGGACCTGCCCGAGCGGAAGGGCAGATCCATGGCCCTTCCCAAGACCCGGGGCGTAGAGGTGGAAAACGTTTCGTTCAGTTACCCCGGGTCCGGGACAAAGGCGGTGGATTCGGTAAGCCTGGACATCAGGCCCGGTGAAACGCTGGCCATTGTGGGGGAAAACGGATCGGGCAAATCGACCCTGGTACGGCTTATCACCGGCCTGTACCTGCCCGCTGAGGGCGTCGTGCGGATCGGCGGTGTGGACACGGCGGAAGCTTCTATGGAAAGCCTCTTTGAAAACAGCTCCGCGGTGTTCCAGAAATACCAGCGTTACCAGATGACCCTGAAAGAAAATATCGGCATCAGCCGGGGGGAGGATATTTTTGCTGACAGGCGGGGAGAGGCGGAGGAAAAATTACAGCGGGCCTGCGCCCAGGCGGATCTGGAGACGGAACAGTTTCCCGCGGGCTTTGACACCATGCTGTCCCGGGAGTTTGAGGGCATCGATCTTTCCGGCGGCCAGTGGCAGCGGGTGGCCATTGCCCGGGGGCTCTACCGGGACTACGATTTCATTGTTCTTGACGAACCGACGGCGGCCATAGACCCCATCGAAGAATCGAACATATACAACCGTTTTGCGGAGATTGTCCGGGACAAGACGGCGCTTATCGTAACCCACCGCATGGGGTCGGTACGGCTTGCCAATCGCATTCTGGTTATGAAACAGGGCCGCCTGGTGGAAACCGGAACCCACGACGAACTGATGCGGGCCGGCGGGGAGTACGCCCGGCTCTACCGATCCCAGGAACAGTGGTATAGCTAAATCGGCAAAGCTATCGGCTTTGCCGACGACAAGGATGTCGTTTTTGAACAGCCCGGTCCCCTTGCCTGCGGCGCAGGCAAGGGGATGCGCCCAAAAAAACAGAAATTTTAGGTATATCCGGGCCCTTGCTGCACGTACAACAGGCTCTTAGGCCCCAAAGTGCCGCTTAAGCAGGCCCCGGAAGCCGGCGCAGTGGCGGGCCTCGTCCCGGGCCATCTCGTGGACCGTGTCGTGGATAGCATCGTAGCCCCGCTCCTTGGCCCGTTTGGCGATGTCGGTCTTCCCTGCGCAGGCGCCGTACTCGGCTTCGACACGGAGTTCCAGGTTCTTCTTGGTGCTGTCGGTAACAACTTCCCCCAGAAGCTCGGCGAATTTGGCCGCGTGTTCCGCTTCCTCAAAGGCGTAACGTTTGTAGGCCTCCGCCACTTCGGGATAACCTTCCCGTTCAGCTACCCGGCTCATGGCCAGATACATGCCGACTTCGGAACACTCACCGTTAAAGTGGGCCCGCAGGTCGTCAAGGATGTCCTTCTCCGCACCCTTGGCTGCTCCAAGCACATGCTCCGCCGCAAAACTGCCGCCGGCCGTATGCTCCTTGAACTTGGAAGCCGGGGCCTTGCATTGCGGACAGGCCTCCGGAGGCTCCGCCCCCGTGTGGACATAACCGCAAACCTGGCATACCCATTTCTTCATACTCTAACCCTCCATTCGCCGGCCGGCGGCAAAGCGCCGCGGGGCCGGTAAAAAATATTTCACGGTTTAACCGTGCCGTTACCTGTATCAACTGCCTTCCGGCAGTCCCCGCAAAGACCATAAAACAGGGTTTTACGGTGATCGACATAGAGGCCGGCGAATATGCCGGCCTCCGGCTGTGCCGGAACAACTTGTTCTTCTAAAGTCTTGTTCCCGTTCCCGGCAATATCAATGACCTCTCCGCAGCGGGTACAGATAAAATGGGGGTGGGGCTGTACCCTGCCGTCAAAGCGTTCCTCCCCTTCTACCACCCCCACGGAGATCAGTTCCCCTTCTTCCTGAAAGGCCCTGATGTTCCGGTAGACGGTCCCCAGGGACAGGCGGGGATAGGCCGGCCTAAGCTGCTCGTAGACCCAGCGGGCGCTGGGATGGGAAGCGGTGGAACGGATTACATTAAGAATTTCATCCCGCTTCCTGCTGTGTTTCCTGTTTCCGGCCTTCATCCCTGCCTCTATAATGATAATAATAATCATTATTAAAAAAGTCAAGGGAATTGCTGGGCCTCGTACCGGAATTATACGGCGGAGGCATTTTTCCGGCTTGCTTTTCTTTCTGCTATTGTCCGGCCTTTTCTTTGAACACGTCCACAGGCGATCCCCGTTCAGGGGCGCCGCTGGAAAGGCCCGGTACCAGGGTGGCGGGAAAGACGGTATCCCCCATCATGGAAACCGGCAGGCCCTCCGCCTGCCCGGAGATCATCGCGTCCAGGGTTTCAACCGCCCTCCTGCCGATGCTTTCTTCATCCTGGCGGAGATGAGTAAACTGGGATTTTCCGGTTATGGAAGGGGAAGAATCGAAGGTCAGGATGGAAAGATCCCCGGGGACCCGGCGGCCCAACTGCTCCGCCGCGGCGTTGATGATAAGCGCCATGTTGTATTCCGCGGTGAAGGCGGCGCTTATCTCCGGGTACGTCAAAAGATGGTTTTTAACACATTCTATGTCCTGCATTACATGTTCCCGGTCAGAAAAAGGGTAGGTCCACGAACTGATCAGGTTGGTGCAGAAAAATTGTTCGTTGATGGGGATGCTGTTTCCGGCATAGGCGTCGATAAAGCCGTGGCGCCGGTCCTCGACGGTGGAGGTGTTTTTGATGGGGCCGGAGTAGAAACCTATGCTCCTGTGGCCAAGATTCAGCAGGTATTCGGCGCCCGTGCGGGCCGCGGCAATGTTGTCCGTTGAAAAAGAAGGGGCCGAAAGCCCCCGCATCTTCCGGTCCACAAAGGCCAGGGGCTTTTTCCCCAGAATCAGCTTGAGAATTTCCTCGTTGTAGTATTCGCCGTGAATCGGAAGTACCAAAAGGCCGTCCACGCCCAGAGCCGTTAACGAGGTGATGGCCTTGGCCTCCTCGGCAACGGAATCCATGCTGCGCTTCAAAACAAGGCAGTATCCCCGCTCCCGGCATACGTCTTCAATGGTGAAAAGCAGCCGGGTGCCAAAATTATCGCTGAAATCCGATATGACAAAGCCGATGGACCGGGAACTGCGGGGCAAATTCCTGGCTTCCTGCTTTTTCGCCACAAACGATCCCCTGCCGGGGAAGCGGGTAATATACCCCTGTTCGGTCAGCAGTTCCAGCGCCCGCTTGCTGGTAATGCGGCTTACCGCGAATTGTTCGCAGAGTTCTTTTTCGGAGGGAATTTTGTCTCCCGGCAGCAGTTTCCCGGATTCGATTTCTTCATGAAGAAAGTCATAAATGTGTTTGTAGAACGGCTGATCTTCCATGCGCTTACCTGTTTTGTTCAAATATGGATATAAATAATATAACATTATATACATAAGACGGCAAGGCCGTTAAAAACAAAAAAATAAATTTTTTTGTTGACAGATCCCTCCGGAGAATGATATGCTATAACTATAGATTGTCATATCATACAGCATATCATGATATGATGATTATGTTATTTTAGATGTGCCGAACAGGATTTGTGATATACCTTAACGGATGGAGGTAATGAGCGATGAAACCGGTTCCAAAGATTAACCGTCGTGTCCTGGTCAGTGTTAAGAATAACACGCAGCTCTACCTGATGGCCTTGCCGGCCGCCGCGTTGTTCTTCTGTTTTTCGTATATGCCGCTGGTGGGGCTTATTATCGCATTCAAGCGGTATACCTTTGACGGCGGCATTTTCGGCAGCGCCTGGGCGGATCCCTGGTACCGGAACTTTCAGATCCTGTTCAATAATCCCGATGCCTTCAGGGCCATGATGAATACCCTGTTCCTGAACGCCCTTTTCATCGGCGTTGGAACCGCCTTTGCCTTGATTCTGTCCCTGTGTTTTAACGAGATAAGAAGTCCGGTCTACAAGAAGATCACCCAGTCAATCACGTTTTTGCCCTTTTTCATTTCGACCGTTGTCGTGGGGGTTCTCGTCTCCGGCGTCCTGGCCTATGAAACAGGTTCGCTGAACGGTTTTCTGTCTTCCATCGGCCGCCAAAAGATCAATTTCTATATGCAGCCCTCCTACTGGCCGGCGATCATGCTGATTGTCAATATCTGGAAAGGGGCGGGCTACAGTTCCATTGTGTATCTGGCGGCTATCAGCGGCATCGACGGCGCGTATTACGAAGCCGCCGAAATAGACGGGGCCAGTCATTTCCAGCAGATATGGTACGTTACCCTGCCGCTCCTGCGGCCCACGGTGATTATCCTGACCATCATGGCGGTGGGAAAGATCATGAACGCCGATTTCGGCCTTTTCTTCAACGTTACCCGGGATATTCCGACCCTGTACCCTACGGTGGATGTGATCGATACGTACATATACCGCGCCCTGAGAAAGCTGGGGGACGTGGGCATATCATCGGCAACCGGTTTCTTCCAGTCTGTCGTCTCCTTTATCCTGGTTCTTACCAGTAACAGGATTGCGGAAAAAATCGAGGAAGGCTCGGCCTTGTTTTAGGAGTTAATGATGAATAAGAGAATGTCCGCCGGTTATGCTTTGGTTATTTTTTTCGTGGGCCTGTTTTCCGTCGTCTGCCTATACCCCTTTCTGCTGGTAATAAGCGGTTCGTTTACGACACGGGCCGCCGCCACTACCTACGGTTTTACCCTGATTCCCCGGGAATTTACCGTTGAGCCCTACCGGGTGCTTTTCAGCAACTCGAAGGCTATTGTTGACGGATACCGGGTTACGGTGTTGGTAACGATTACCGGTACGGTGCTTTCCCTTGTTATTAACAGTATGATGGCCTTTGTGTTGTCCCGGCAGAATCTTGTCGGGAAGAAATTCATCAACATATACGTGTTGATCACCATGCTGTTCTCCGGCGGCATGGTCCCCTGGTACATTGTCTGTACCCGCTACCTCCACCTGAAGGATACCTATCTTGCCCTGGTGGTACCCATGCTGGTCAGCGCCTGGAATATTTTCCTTATCCGTAATTATTTCAAAGCCATGCCCAACGAATTGTACGAGTCGGCCAAGATCGACGGGGCCCGGGATTTTCTGATTTACCGGCGAATCTACATGCCCCTGGCCAAGCCTGTTTTGGCGACGGTGCTTCTTTTTACGGCCCTGGGGTACTGGAACGACTGGTGGCTGGGCCTCATGCTTATCGACAAACAGGAGATGCAGCCCCTGCAGATGCTGCTGCGGGCCATCATCGCCAATATCCAGTTTTTACAGACGATGGATTCTTCGCCGATGATGCAGCAGATGATGGCAAATATCCCCGGGGACGGCGTCCGTATGGCGCTGGTCATCATCACTACCGGCCCGATCATCCTGCTCTACCCCTTTGTACAGCGCTACTTTGTTAAGGGCATCATGCTGGGTTCGGTAAAAGGTTAGAGATTTACGCCGTATGGCGTGAAATTTAGTTTCAGGAGGAAGGTATGAAAAAGGGTCTTTCTGTTCTGCTGGTTTTGTTTCTGGCAGGGGCTTCGGTGTTTGCCGGCGGCCGGCAAAGCCAGACTACCACCAGCTCCGGAGGTCTTGCACCGGTAACCTTGTCGTTCATTTTCTACGACAGCAAGAAAAGCGCTACCGACGAGGTGTGGAATGCCATCGCCGAAGAGTTCAAGGATCAGCTCAACGCGAAATTCGACGTGTCGTTTATCGCGGGTTCCGACTATATCGACAAGATGCTGGTAAAATTCAGCGCCGGCGATGTGTGGGACCTTAACTTTGACGGCGACTGGCTCCAGTACTACCGGACGGTAGCCATGAACGGCTATATGGCTCTGGACGATCTGCTGCCCCGGTACGCCCCGGATCTGTACCAGGCTTACCAGAGTTCCGGCGCCATTGAGGCGGCCAAGGTAAACGGCAAGGTGGTGGCCCTTCCCTGGACGAATATTATGACCAACCGGCCCTTCTTCCAGTGGCGCTCCGATCTTATCAACGCGGATCCCGCCCAGGTAAAGACCGTTGAGGATGTGGAGAGGATTCTGTACCAGCTTAAGCAGCAGTACCCTGACCGCTACACCATCGAAAATGCCAACGTGGAAGTCTTTCTTA
>JAIRXT010000194.1 GCA_031268125.1 Treponema sp.
ACCGCCGTCATCGTGCCCCTGTCCATTGCGGCGGCCCCCTTTGTGGCCCGCATTGCCGAATCCGCCTTGCAGGAGGTGGACGCCGGGGTGCTCCTGGCGGCCCGGGCTATGGGATCGACCAACTTCCAGATCATCCGCAAGGTGCTTATCCCGGAGACCCTGCCCTCCCTAATCTCCGGCCTTGCCCTGACCATCATCAACCTTATCGGCTATTCCGCTATGGCCGGGGCTATCGGCGGCGGAGGGCTGGGGACCCTGGCCATTAACTACGGTTACTACCGTTTCCGTACCGATGTTACCGTGGCCGCGGTAATCGTCATCCTGATCCTGGTGGAATTGGTGCAGTTTGCCGGTACGGCCATAAGCCGCGCCCTGCTTTCCGGGCGCTGACGGACGCCAGGGTCCGGCACGTTTTGGTTCAAACCCGTTTTTGGCGGGATTATATACTGAGAGGAGGATTATGATGAAAAAAGTAACCGCAAAGCTGTTTGTGGCGGCGGCCTTGGTTTTTGCCCTGGCACTACCGGTTTTTGCCGGGGGCAAAAAAGATGTCCGGACGGGGGCCCCGGAGGTTCCGGGAACCCTGGTGGTGGGGGCCACCGCGAATCCCCACGCCATTCTGTTGAATCTGATAAAGCCGGATTTGGCCGCCCAGGGTATCGATCTGCGGGTCATCGAATTTGCCGACTACGTTATTCCCAACTCGGCGCTGATCTCCGGGGACCTGGACGCCAACTTCTTCCAGCACATCCCCTACCTGGAATCCAACCCCGAATGGAGCGGCGCCCTGGCCAATGCCTTTGGGGTCCATGTGGAACCCTTCGGGCTGTACTCCAATAAGATCAGGGATATTGCCGAGCTTCGGGACGGTTCCACCATTGCCATCCCCAACGATCCCTCTAACGGGGGCCGGGCCCTGCTTCTGCTCCAGGCCAACGGGCTTATCACCCTGAACAGCGGCGCCGGAATCACCGCCACGCCCCTGGACATTGCACAGAACCCCAGGAACCTGCGCTTCCGGGAGCTTGAGGCCGCCCAGCTTCCCCGGGCCCTGCCCGATGTGGACGCGGCCACCATCAACGGGAACTATGCCCTGGAAGCGGGCTTTAACCCCATCCGGGACTCCCTTATCATCGAAGGGGCCCAGTCCCCCTATGTGAACATCGTGGTGGTCCGCAAGGGCTTCGAGCAGGACCTCCGCATTCAGGCCCTGGAACGGGCCCTGCGTTCCCAAAAGGTCAAGGACTACGTCGCTGCCAACTATACCGACGGCAGTGTTATAACGATATTTTAAACCCGGCAGATAACAGAGGCTGTTCCAAAACTTTAGTTTTGGAACAGCAGCCTTAAAAACCAGCAATTTTACTTTTACAAAATTTTTTCCAACCGCCCTTGACATAAATGTTAGTGCCTGCTACCTTTATTCCGTTCTTGTGTTAGCAAGTGCTAACAGGAGGGTTTGATGAACAAGAAACGGGTGCTGCCTGTTTTTCTGATATTTTTGGGAATATCGTTTCCGGTGTATGCCGATGCCGGGTACTGGGAGGGGACGGAACGGGAAGTGCGCCTTGTCCTGAGCGAGGCGTACTACCGCTATGTATCGGGGGATGTCGAAGAGGCCGCGGGATTGATGGACGCCGGGTTTTTGGAGTACCAAAAGACGGGGTTTGAGGAACAGGTCAGGACTGTTATCTCCCAAGCCAGGGCAGAGAACATACAGGAATGGTTTGACTATGTAAAGGCGTCCATGCGGGAGGGTAAAAGCCAGCAGGACATACGGGAAATTCATAACGAATTGCTCCATCTGCTGCGTGTAAGCGCAAACCGGCTTGACGGGAAGGAAGAACCCGTAGCGGCGGTGCGGAACTGGACAAAAACCGCCGGTGAAATGGCGGCAGTTCTGGACACGGCCAATACCCTGTATGCTTCCGGGGATTCCCGGGGGGCAAAGGAACAGGTAGACGTGGCTTACTTTCAGTTCTACGAAAAAGTGGGCTTTGAAAAAATCACCATGAGCAGAATCTCCGGCGCCAGGGCTGCCCAGGTGGAATACCAGTTCAGCGCTGTTAAGAAATCTATCACCAATCAGGCGTCCCGGGAGGAAGTCAAAGCGGGACTCGATACCCTGTCAAACTACCTCCGGGAAGATGCCTCCCAGCTTGACAGTAGGGTGGAAAGCGCCCCTGTGGTTTTTCTGGGTTCCCTTATCATCATCGTCCGGGAAGGCTTCGAGGCCATCATCATTGTAGGGGCCATTGTCGCCTATCTGCTTAAAAGCGGCAACAAAAAGAGCGTCCGGCCGGTGTACTGGGGCTCCCTTATCGCACTGGGGGTCAGCGTCCTTATGGCCTGGATTTTAAACCAGATTACCAGTGTTGCCGGCGGGCAGAACCAGGAAATTATTGAAGGGGCTACAATGCTGCTGGCAGTAGTAGTGCTGTTTTATGTCAGCAACTGGATGGTTTCCAAGGCGGAAGCCGGGGCCTGGTCCAGCTATATCGAAGGCAAGGTAGAAGCTTCGATTACCAAAGGCAGCATTTTTTCCCTGGCTTTTGCGGCTTTTCTGGCGGTGTTCAGGGAGGGTGCGGAGACGATTCTCTTTTACCAGGCTCTGCTTGCCCAGACCCAGAACTATATCAACATGATATGGGTTGGCCTGGGGGTCGGCGTTGTGCTTCTGGTGATTATTTACATCCTTATCCGCTTCCTCAGCATCAGGCTGCCCCTTAAACCATTTTTCCTGGGTACCAGCATTCTGCTTTTTATCATGTCCGTTACCTTTGTCGGCAACGGAATAAAGGAACTGCAGGAAGGAAACGTGATCGGGGTTACACCCATACAGGGGCTTGGATCGGTAGACATTCTGGGGATTTACCCCACCCTGGAAACCTTGATTCCCCAGATAATGCTGTTGGCAATTACCGTTGTTACTTTTGTTGTTCAGATTCGCAGAAACGCTAAAAAGGCGCTTTCCGCGGCGGCGTAACCGTCTGTTGTTGTGGTATTAACCCGGTCTTGAGACTTGGGAAAAAAATTATAAGGAGACGTACATGAAAATCAGGAAACTGATGGTACTTCTTATGGTCCTTGCCTGCGCCGGTCTTGCATTTGCCGGCGGACAGCGTCAGGGAACCCGGCCTGCCAGCACGGTAGCCCCCGGTGAGGAAGCGGGCTTTGACGAATTCCCCCTGGGGGATGATTTTTTACTGGGACCCCTCAATGTGGCAGGGGTGTTTTTCCAGCCGGTGGATATGCTTCCGGCCTCGGCGGGGCTCCCTGCGTCCCAGTCGGACATGCACATGGAAGCGGATATTTCCGCCGCGGAAAATGATCTGGGCTACGGGGTGGGGGACTTTGTGCCCAACCTGACGGTCCAGTATGTGGTTATCAAGAAATCCACCAACGAAAGCGTTGAGGGTACGTTTATGCCCATGAACGCCAGCGACGGCCCCCATTACGGCGCCAACGTTAAGCTGCCGGGAACCGGGGGTCCCGGGGAATACACGGTGCGTTTCCTGATCCAGAACCCTGAAGCCCAGGGGTTTGTGCTCCATGTGGACCAGACTACGGGGGTTCCCGGCAGGTTCTGGGGAGCGCCGCTTGTGGCGGAGTGGGATTTGGTCTACGCTGGTCCGGCCTGGTAAGAGGTGAATTTTTGAAGGACGGGAGGCCGCTCCCGTCCTTCCTGAAAAAATAAGGAAACATGCTTAGATATCTTGTTCAGGTAGTCGAAAATTTATTGGTAACCGGAATGCTCACGGCCCTGCTGGCCGCCGCCCTTTCCCGCAGGGAGGAGGCAGAGGAATGGGAAGTTTCCCGGAAGCGGAGGATGCGTGCCCTGTGGGGCTGTGCCGCCGGTACCGGGGCCGCCCTGGTCCTTGTGATATTGCGCCGTACTACCGCCCTGATCAACCGGGGCTTTTTTAATCTGTGGATTCTGTCTTTTGCCATTGTGTCCGGTATTCTGTATCTTTTTTTTATGTGGGGCGGCAATCCCCGGCGGTCTGTTTTCAAAAAACGGCCGGCCTTGTCCGCGGCCGTTCCCGATTATATACAGGCCGTTCTTCTGGCAGCATTGCTGTTTTATGCCCTGCCCACTATTTTTCTTTACCCCACGGAATTTGTTCTGGCCGGGGAAAGCGTATTCAGTACCGATTTTCTTTTTAAATTTATCGGCTTTGCCGGGGGCCTGGCGGTAGTTTCCCTTACCGGGTTCGCGCTCTATAAAACCGGCCGGGCAATACCGGAACTGTTTTTGAAGATAGTCATTACCATCGCTGTTTTGGTAAACGTGTTTAGCCAGGCGGTTGTTATCGTACAATTCCTGCTGGCCCGGCGTATAATTCGTATGATACGCTGGCTGTTCAGGTTTATTGCTGCGGTCGTCAATAATAACATTGTTTTTCTTTACGTTTTTATAGTTCTGGGATTACTGCTGACCCTGGCGGTCTTTATAAAGAGTTTTAAGCCCCTGCCCGCCTGTAATAACCCTGCGGAACGCCGGAAACTCCGTTTTTCCCGGCGGGTAAACCGGCGCATGTGCCTTGTCGTGGCGGCAGGATGCGCCCTTTCGGTTGTTCTGCTTACCTCCGTTAAAAGCTATATGGCGCAGGGGGTGGTACTTTCCCCCGCGGAATCCATGACCCTGGCGGGGAACGAAATTCTTATCCCTATCACCCAGGTAGAAGACGGACGCCTCCACCGTTTTGTGTATACCGCGTCGGACGGCATCGAGGTGCGCTTTATTGTGATCAAGAAAAATGCGGCCGCTTATGGGGTAGGTCTTGACGCCTGCGATATTTGCGGCCCCACGGGCTACTACGAGCGGAAGGGCCAGGTAATCTGCCGGCTCTGCGATGTGGTGATGAATATTTCCACCATCGGTTTTAAGGGGGGCTGTAATCCTGTTCCCCTGGCTTACACCATGCGGAGCGGGTCCATGATAATCGATACGGAAAATCTGGAAAATGAACGGGCCAGATTCAAGTAGGGGGCGTGTATGTTTTGGAGAATGATCAAGGGCGCCCTGTTCAGGCAATGGAAAAAGATGCTGATGGTGGCCTTTACGATTGCGCTGGGTTCTTCCCTGGCCACAGCAATGCTGAACGTGATGCTTGACGTGGGGGACAAGGTAAACCAGGAACTTAAAACCTACGGCGCAAATATTAACGTACTGCCCCGGGGGGCCTCCCTGCTGGACGATCTTTACGGCGTCAGCGAGGGGTCGGGGGTTTCGGACAAGTACCTTAACGAGGATGAACTGGGAAACATTAAAACTATTTTTTGGGCTTTTAACATTGTGGATTTTACCCCCTACCTTAACCTGCGGGTGAATCTTCCCGCAGGTATGGCGGATCCCGCCGCGGCGGAGGTTAAACTGGTAGGAACCTGGTTTGACCATCATCTGGAACTGCCCACCGGGGAAGCGCTGGATACGGGGATACGGAACATGAAAAGCTGGTGGGATGTCCGGGGCCGCTGGCTGAACGCCGCCGATGAAGACCAGGTTATGGTGGGGGACGCGGCGGCGGCCCGTTACCGTATTAACCTGGGGGACACCATCACGGTCAGTTCCGGGGACCGCCAGCGGGATTTTACCGTGGCGGGGATCTTTAACGCCGGGGGGGATGAGGACGAGGAAATCTACGCGCCCCTTAAGGCGGCCCAGGAACTGGG
>JAIRXT010000001.1 GCA_031268125.1 Treponema sp.
TTCCCCCTGACACCCCGCCCAGCTTTTGTGGGGCGCCTTTTCACTCTTTCCTATCCTGAGAATTGCTGATTATCTAAGGGAATTCGAAGTAAAAAATGGTCAAATGGTGAAAGGTAACAGCGGGTAATACCCGTAGGTAATACCTGATACCCGTGGAACGACACTATTTGACCATTTTTAGGTTGAACGTTCTCATTTTCCCAAAATGAGAATTGCTGGTTCCTGTCCGGCTTTTACGGGGCGCCTTTGCGGCCTGTCTGCCGGCATACCGCCTCGTAGAGGAGAACCCCTGCGGCTACCGAGACGTTAAGGGAGTCGATGCGGCCCCGGGAAGGGATGGAGACCATGCGGTCGCAGCGCTCCGCCAGCAGCCGGGAGATGCCCGCCCCCTCGCTCCCCAGAACCAGGGCTGTGCGGCCCCCCAGATCGACTGTAGAGGCCGGATCGCCGTCCATCTCGGCGCCGTAGATCCAGAAGCCCGCGTTTTTCAGGTCCTCCGCAGCCCGGACCAGATTCGCCACCTCCGCGGCGGGTACCCAATCCACGGCTCCTGCGCTGGTTTTGGAAATTACCTCCGCATGTTTGGCATTGCGCCGGTCCCGGCTTATCACCAGGTCTACGCCGAACTGGTCGCAGGAACGGAGAATGGCCCCGTAGTTATGGGGGTCCGTAATTTCGTCCAGAATAAGGACCAGGGAATCCTGTTTTTCGCCCAGGGTTTCGAGAAATTCGTCCAGGCTTACGTCCGCCCGCGGCCCGGCCTCTGGTATTTCCAGGGCGATGCCCCGGTGGTCCGCTGCCAAGCCGTCCAGGTCGTGGGTTCCTACCCGGTCCACCTGTACTTTGTAGGCGGAGGCCAGGGACAAAATTTCCCTGGCCCGGGGCCCAGCCTTGGCAAGCAGGACAGGGCCGTGGGGTTTACCGGATTTAATGCGTTCCTCGATAGCGTGAAAACCCGTAAGATACGTCATGGTAGTGCCTCTGCTTCCTGTTGTTTTAGGTGGAAACCGGCTCTACCACCACGCCCTTTTTCAGGATGATGTTGGCGTAGAGGGCTTTTTCCCCGGTGGCCAGCGCCGCATAGGCGGCGGTCCCCCGTTTGTAGAATTCGAACCGGTCGATGGCGCAATCCCGTGTGCCCGGCTGATGTGTTTCGATGATCTGCCGGTATGCGCCCCAAATTTCGGGGACATAGGGGTCCCCGGCCTTGACTTCCATCAGGATCACCGGGTAATCCACGTAGGTGTCCAGGGGCATAAAGCGGAGTATGGCGTCCAGCAGTTCCGGTACGCCGCGGCCGTCGCAGCGGATAAGCCGTCCGGGGTGGCCAAGGCGGGGGTAGTTCCCGTCGCAGAGAAGCAGTTCATCCCCGTGGCCCATTTCCATCAGCGTCTTCAGAAGTTCCGGTCCCAGAATTTTGGGAATACCCTTTAACATGATCGTTTCTCCTTGCCGCTAAAATTGGCGATACCGTTAGTATCGCCCGTATCCCAGAGGTCTTCCCAGCCCCCGGCGCCTTCCCAAAGGAAAACCTGCCCTTTAATAAGGCGGCAGTTTTTATCGGCCCCTTCAATAGCCTTCATTTCCGCCTCCGTTAAGGGGTCCTCAAGAACCGCCAGCAGGTTGGCGCGGTAGTTGGCTTCATGTACGGTAAAGGGGATGGGTATTTGGCCCCGCTGTACCGCCCATTTAAGGCACACCAGGGCGGGGTGTATGCCCCTGACCCCGGCAATGGCGCTTATTTCCGGCAGTTCCGTGTCCGCCGCATCGCCGGGACTCCGGTCTCTTTCGGGCCGGTTGGGCGAACCCAGGGGGCTGTAGGCTATGGGCTGTATGTTTTGGCTAAGGCAGTAGCGGAAAAGCGCCGGCTGTTGGAAAGAGGGGTGCAGTTCCATTTCCAGCAGGGCCGGTTTAACCCGGCAGCGGGGAAGCACGGCCTCCAGCTTGGGGATGGTCATGTTGGACATGCCGATATGGCGGGCCAGGCCCATGTCGTGGATTTTTTCCATCTGCCTCCAGACGCCCAGGTAGGAATCCGGCGAAAAGGGGACAGAATTGGGGTTCCGGGCATTCCCGTCACAGCCCGGTGCGTGGTAGTTGGGGAAGGGCCAATGGATCAGGTAGGCGTCTACATAATCAAGCCGGAGATCCCTCAACGTCTTTGCCAGGGACAGGAGTACATCGCCCCTGCCGTGCATGTCGTTCCAGACCTTGGAGATGACGAATAGCTCTTCCCGTTTGACGGCGCCCCCGGCAATGGCTTCGTCAAAAATCCTGCCGATATGCTCCTCGTTGCCGTAAACCGAGGCGCAGTCAAAAAGCCGGTATCCGCAGCGCAGGGCCCCTGCCGCGGCGGCGGAAACATCATCCGGCCCATAGCGGTCGGATCCAAAGGTTCCCATGCCGATGCAGGGGATACGGTCTCCTGCAAGTTCACGGCAGGGCAGCCGCCGGGGATCTATACTGTCCGGCATTGTTTTGCCTCCTACTCATGCTGTGATGCGTTATGTGAGATCGTAGGTCTGTCCATAACGGACAATTTCTGCCTGGGGGAATCCGTGCTCCGCCAGATGTTTCTTAAAGGCCCGCTGGGCGTCCCGTTCCCCATGGACCAGGAAGATCTTTTTAAGGCGGGAAGTATCAAGGCTTTGGAGCCACAGCAGGGCCTCCGCATAATCGGCATGGGCGCTAAAGGCGTTAATTTCCTCCACCTCTGCCCGGCGTTTGAGCCATTGGCCGTGAATTTTTACTTCCTCCGCCCGGTCCCGAATCCGCCGTCCCAGGGTGTTTTCCGCCATATAGCCTACCAGGAGGATAGTGGTACGGGGGTCCCCAATGTTGTGGATAAGATGGTGCTGTATGCGCCCGGCTTCGCACATGCCATCGGCGGAAATGATGATGAGCGGGCCCTTGCAGTCGTTCAGGGCCTTGGATTCATCGACACTGGTGGTAAAGTTAAGGCTGTTGAACCCAAAGGGGTTCTTGTGGTGCTTGATAAAGGCCTCTTTGATTTCCTCATCGTAACATTCGGGGTGGACCTGGAAGACGGTGGTGGCGTTGGTTGCCATAGGCGAATCAACGTAGATGGGAATTTCCGGGATTATCCCGTCATCCACCAGGAGGTGGAAGTAATAGACCAGTTCCTGGGTCCGCTCAATGGCAAAGGAGGGGATAAGTATCTTCCCCTTTTGTTCCACCATGCGGGCAGCCGCGGCGGCAAGTTTTTGTACCGCGTTGTGTTTATCGTCATGACGGCGGTCGCCGTAGGTGCTTTCCAGTACCAGGTAATCCGGCGCAGGGGGAACGGCCGGGTCGCGGATAATCGGTTTCCCCTTGCGGCCCAGGTCCCCGCTGCAAAGGATGCGGACTTCGCCGCCGTCCCTTTTCACCGTGATGGAGGCCATCGCGGAGCCCAGGATGTGTCCGGCATCGTAAAATTCCAGATTTACGCCGTCGCCAATGTACAGGGGGCGGTTATAGGAAACCCCCAGGATCTGGCTGGTGGCCTGGATAGCGTCTTTTTCCGAATACAGGGGCTCCCAGTTGAATTTTTCACCCTTTTTGCGGGCCTGGTTCCGCAGGTAGACGGCGTCCCTGGCCTGGATGTGGGCGGAATCCATCATGATAAGGCTGGCTATGTCCCTGGTGGCGGGGGTGGCGTAGATATTCCCCCTGTAACCGTTCCTGGCAAGCAGCGGAAAAAGCCCGCAGTGGTCAAGGTGGCCGTGGGTAAGAATGGCCCCCTCGATCCGGTCCGGTTCTATGCCCAAGGTCCGGTTCTTCCGGTCCGCCTCCGCCCGGGACCCCTGGAAGGCTCCGCAGTCTATCAGGTAGCTTGCCCCGTCTATTTCCAGCACATGTTTGGATCCGGTTACTTCTTCCGCCGCTCCAAGGGAGTAAAAGTTCATTTTCATAGGCTCAATTTTCCTCCCGAATCAGGGCTTCCGTAAAGCCCACCCTGCCGATAAGCCGGGCAAGAGCGGGTATGTCCTGGGCCGGAACCCCCGGAATAACGACACGGATATAGTCCTCATAACGCTCGTAGGCAGGGCGGAAACCCACCATAGTCAACCGGTCAGAGGCTTCCGCAGCGTGCCAGGTGTTCTTGTACGAACCCACCTGAACCCGGTAGGTTTTGCCCCGCTTTACCGCATCCTCGTTGGGCAGATAGGGCCGGATCAGGGCGGTCCCCCGGTCAACTATGGGCGGCAGGGAAGCAGGTTCAGGCTGCCGGGGCTGGACCGGCTGGTTTTGCTGTACAGGCGCCTGCCCCGGTTGAACCGGGTATGACCAGCCTTGCTGGGAAGGCTGTACGGGTGCTTGCCCCGGCTGGACCTGGTACGGCCAGCTTTGCTGGGAAGGCTGTACGGGTTGAACCGCTTGTCCCGGCGGAGACTGGTACGACCAGCTTTCCTGGGAAGGCTGTACGGATTGAACCGGCTGGACAGGCCCTTGGGTTATAATCTGGGCCGTGGCGGTAGCCACCGCGGGTTCCCGTGCAGTCTCTGATTGGGTTGCCGGTTGGGCCGCTGATTGGGCCGTCGGCTGAGTCGCCGGTATGCTATACCGGTCCAACGTGGAGACGCTGGCCGAAGGGGCTACCGCGATGATGGGGGAGGATGTAACCGGCTGGATTGACTCTGCCCCTGTCCCGGAAGAGGGAATCACGGTGGTGACGGGGGTTTGCCCGCCTCCCGTAACGCTCACCGGCGCTGAATCAGTGGCAAAGGAACCCGGCGATCCCATGACATTGTATATGGTGATATTCGGCGACTGGGCCGCCACCGGATTCGTTGTCTGACTTTTGGAGTCCGTTGTGGTTATCGAAGGCGGCTGAGAATACTCATGGGGCGGCAATACGGGCGCCTCTTCTGCGGCAGGTTTAGGTTCCGGCGCAGGTTTCTCCGGTTCAGGCGCCGGGGGTTCCGGTTTGGGCGCGGGCGGCTCCGGGGCGGGGGGCTCGGGAGCGGGGGGTTCCGGTTCTGGCGCGGGCGGTTCAGGCTCCGGCGCGGGCGGTTCGGGCTCCGGAGCGGGCGGTTCTGGCTCGGGCGGTTCCGGTTCAGGCGCGGGCGGTTCAGGCTCCGGGGCGGGGGGCGCCGGCGGCGGTTCCGGCGCAGGGGCGGGTGTCTGGGGTCTCCGTTCGGATGCAAGTTCCAGAACTACCGAGGCCAGTCCCCTGTCAGGCAGTTCCAGCGCGGTGGCTGCGGCCGTGGAAAGGTCCACAATGCGCCCTTCCGTTGCCGGTATACGGCCCGTTATCTGCACATTGACTTGTTTGCCGTTGCGGGGGTTGGTAACCCGTACCTGGGTTCCCAAAGGCAGACTTGGATGGCTTGCGGTAAGCCGGTCGGATGTAACGTCATGTGATGCGGATCCTTCCTGGTGGAAATTACGAAGCTGGCTTTGAGCAGCACAGAGTCCTGTAAAGATAACAGCATATAATATTAAAATAATTAGCCGCTTCACCACTAACATTTCCCGCCAAGCTCCAAAAGCTAACAAAGAGACAACATAACCCTTTTGTATCGGCAGATAATGCCGCTTTATAAACTTAACACATTTGACCTTGAAGATCGTTTCCTTCCCCACTAGAATTGACCATACGTGTCATGAATTCATTAATAGAGTTGTTCGGAAATTTCGGCTTTCGGACAACTTCCGCTGAAAAACAGCGAAATTCCGGCATAGCGCTTGTTATTCCGGAATTTCGCAAGACCTGTGAAGAAACCAGCCGGGTTTCTGAACAAGTCCAATGCAAGGATGATAAATGCAATTCCGGTCAACCCAATCCCAGGATCCGCTGGTTTCTTTCAAGGATGTGGTGTTACGCTGCCTGCCTCCGGACGGGGGGCTCTATGTACCTGCTCAGACGGTGGATATGCGTCAATTTTTTCTCCACATGGATGCAAAAACCACCTATCCAGAACTGGTCGCTACAATGGCCCCTACCCTGCTGCAGGGAGAACTTAACCCCTTTTCCGCCAACCGGGTGGTAGAAAGCGCTTTTGACTTTGAACCAGAGCTAAAAAAACTGAACGATAAGATCTCTCTGCTTACCCTGTACCACGGCCCTACGGGGGTTTTTAAGGACTTTGGCATTGCCTTCCTGGCGGCGGTTTTGGAGGAATTTCTCAAAAATTCCGGGCCCGCCATGATCCTCTCCGCCAGCCGGGGAAACATGGGGGTCAGCCTGGCCCACGCCTTCCGGGGCCGGAAGGGAATCACCGCCGTCATTTTGTATCCTTCCGGACCCATCCGGGGGCTGGACAGCTCGACCTTCGTAACCAACGGGGGGAATATCATCCCCATCCAGATAACCGGGACCTTTGACGACTGCCAGCGGCTCATTGTAGAAGCCATCAACGACCGCCCCTTTGCCGAGCGCTACGGAGTTACCAGCGCCAACGCCCTCAACCTGGGGCGGCTTTTGCCCCAGTGTTTTTATTATTTCTACGCCTTCGTGAAGCTCAAAGATACCCTACAGGGGGATCTGGTCTTCAGCGTACCCTGCGGCAACTTTGGGAATCTTATCGCCGGACTTTACGCCTGGAAATTCGGCATGCCCGTCAACGGTTACCTTGCCGCCATGAACGTCAACGACGCCTTTGGCGATTTTATCCGGGGCAGGCAGTTTGTTCCCCGGCCCGTGGTGCCCACTAACTCTCCCTCCCTTGATGTAAGCTTCCCCAGCAATTACGACAGGCTGGCGGCTTTTTACGATGAATCTCCTGCGGTAATGCGGAACATGGTATACCCCGCTTCCATTGGGGATGAGCGGACCTTTATTACAATCAACAAAGTATACCGGGAATACGGGATACTTTTGGACCCCCACAGCGCCGTAGCCTTTGCCGCCGCCGAGGACCTTGCGGCCACCCAGGAATTTGCCGGCCAGGTGCATACCGTAATTCTGGCCACAGGACACCCCGCCAAAAAGGCGGCCCTGGTATCCCGGGCCGTCGGCCGTGATATTGAAATTCCCCCCCGGCTTGCCCAGCTCCAACGGCATGTAGACCCCGTTGCCATTATTAAGCCCGAACTCGAAGCCCTGGAGGGGGCTATCGCAAGCTGTTTTTAAGCCGGACATAACAGCCTAAAACCCCGGAATATCCGTTTTCTTAATCTTGGGCGCATCTGGCCCTTCGCCGAAGGGCCGGACCGGGTTAGTCCCAGGGGAAGGGTTTCTCCCCGTTAAGCCAGTCCACAAACTGGGAGGCGGTGCGGGGGGAGCGGCCGTTGAACCACTGTTCCCAGCGCAGGGCGTTTTCCCGGAATTTTTCACCGGGGGTAAGGCCCCGCCGTTCCGCAATAAAACGGGCAATGTCCAGGTACTCTTCCCGGCTGGGGGCGTTAAAAAATACGGTAAGACCAAAGCGGTCCGAAAGGGAAAGCTGTTCCTGCATGGTGTCGAAGGATCTGTTGTCTCCGCTTCCCGGCGGGGCGGGCTGGTCCGTGCGGCGTTCCCGGACCAGGTGGCGGCGGTTACTGGTGGCGTAGATTACGGTGTTCCGGGGCCGCTCCGCGGCGCTTCCTTCCAGCAGGGTTTTAAACCCGGTGAACGAATCATCAAGACCTTCAAAAGAAAGATCATCAATAAAAATGACGAATTTAAGGCCCCGGGAGGCGGTGAATTCCAGAAGGGCGGGGAGTTCCGCCGCATCTTTACTGCGAAGTTCCACCAGCCGCAGGCCCCGGTCCAGATATTCCCGGCATACCGCTTTGACGGTGGCGGATTTTCCGGTACCCCGGTCGCCGTAGAGCAGCAGGTTGTTTGCGGCCTTTCCTTCAAGAAAACCAAGGGTATTGCCGGTCACCAGGGACCTTTGGGCATCGTAGCCGGAAAGGTCCCGGAGCCTGAGAGGATCGGCGTTGAGTATGGGCCGCAGACCCCGGTCCCAGCGGAAAAAACCGCGGCGGCCCAGAATACCCGCCCCGTACCGCCGGATATATGCGGCAAAATCTTCCGGAGACCGGGTCTGGGGACCCGCGGGCCTTACCTTGCGGGCTTCTTCATGCCAGATGATCCGGGCCTCCGCCTCCAGCGCGGCGGCAGCGTCTTCCAGGCCGCAGGAGCGGAGGCAAAGGCCGATGGAAAAACCCAGGGCGGATATGTCAAACGCGGCGATCCGGTTCAGCCTGTCCAGGTCTCCTGCGGCAAGACCGGCCAAAAGGGACGGACCGCCGTTGGCTCCGGTTTCATTTTCCGCGTTGATAATGCCCCGCTCCGCCGCCAGGGTAAAGGGGTTTTCATCACTGCAAAGAACACATTCCCACAGGCGGGAGAAGAAACTATGTCCGGTATCACCATCCGGCGCCGGGGCAGCTCCCAGTTCCCGCATAAACGCCGCCCAGCGGCACAACAGGCCCTCCTGGGGAAACCTGCGGCCCGGATTTTTCCCGGGAGACGGCAAACGGAGCCTGGAACCGGCGGTCTTGGGAGAAAGGGCCGCCCATTCCTCCAGGAGCAGGCGGAAGGCCCGGAACAGGGGCTGTTTCCTGCAACTCCTGAACAACGTAAGCCCCGCCAAGTCAGCCAGAACGGAAAGCGCTGCCTGCCGGGTGGGGACAAGGCGGTCATCCCCGCGATCTTCCGCATTCATGTTATATCCACTCTAGCAAAATGAAGAACCCCGCCGCAATCATTAAACAGCAATTCCGAATTCAAAATTCCAAATCCGAAAAGAGATGAGGCTGTTCCAAAACTACGGCAATTGCAGAAATGTATGCCGGAAGCAAGTTCCTGGCTTTCCTGCCGGCTGGAAAAATCCGGGGCCCCCAATGATTTTATAGGCGTCTTTTCCATCGAAAATTGAGCTTGTTCCAAAACTCGGTTAGTTTTGGACAAGCTCTTGTAAAAGTAAAATTGCTGAAAATTGCCGGGCGCCGGTTGATACATATCGGCCGGACGTATATCTTGGAACCGGGCGCAATTTTGATTTTTTATTCCCTTAACACTACTTTTTTTCGCAATCTGGCCGATGAAGAACGGCGCATTAACGGGAAGGATGTTTTTTTGGTCGGGGAAAACGGGCAGGGAAAGACCAATTTTCTGGAGGCCCTGTATTTTGCCGCCTTTGGTTCCTCGTTCCGGGGCTCCAGGGATACGGAACTGGCCAGGACCGGGGAGAAAAACTATTCGGTCCGGGTAAAAATCGGCCCGGCCGGCGGGGATAACGCAGATCCGCTCTGCCGCGAAGTTCATATTAAGTACGAAAAAGACAAAAAAACGGTTTTGCTGGACGGAAAACGGGTGGAGGACCGCCGGGACCTGCTTTCCGTGGTCCCCTGCGTGGTATTTTGCCACGAGGATATGGAATTTGTGGCCGGAAGCCCCGAGCGCCGGCGATGGTTTTTTGATCAGAGTTTGTCCCTGTGCGATGGTCTGTACCTGGAGGATCTAAGAAATTACCGCAAAATTTTAAAATCCAGGAATGCGGTCCTCCGGGAGGGGGGCGGGCGGGTTTCCGCAAAGGTTCTGGATGCCCTGGAGCCGCAGATGCTCAGTTACGGTCTTAAATTGATGGAGCAGCGGGAAAAGGCGGTGGAGCTGTTTTCAAATCTTTTTGGGCCCCTGTACCGGGAGGTCTCCGGGATTGACGGTATTACCATCCGCTACATTCCCTCATGGAAGTTCCGTACCACGGACGCGGGGGCGGCCTTTCTTGCGGAACGGAGGGAAGCCGATAGTTCCGCGGGGGTAAGTCTTTCCGGGCCCCACCGGGATCGCTATGTTTTTTACCGCGGAACGGGGGAATTTGCGGCAAAGGCTTCTACCGGACAGCGGCGGCTTTTGGCCCTGCTGCTGCGGGCGGCCCAGGCCCGGCGCTTTTCCGGCATTACCGGGAAAAACCCCGTTTTACTTCTGGACGATGTGCTTTTGGAAATGGACGGGGAAAAACGGCGGCGTTTTCTTGCGGTGATGCCGGCCTATGATCAGGCTTTTTATACCTTTCTCCCGGAGGAACCCTACTCCCATTATACCCGGAACTCCGGCGGGGACCGGGGGGCGGAGACTCTGGTATACTGTGTAGAAAACGGTACGTTACGGGAGAAAGATGAAACGGGCGGGTGAGTATTTAGCGGCTATTATTGACGCGGATCTTTTCAAAAAAGCCAGGGCCTATTCGGGGTTTTTTTCATCCTGGGAGCGGATATGCCAGGACTGCGGTATAGCCGCCGCCGCGGGCCATTCCCGGATTCGGGAACTGGAAAAGGGAATATTGGTGGTGGAAGCGGACCACCCCGGCTGGATTCAAATATTACAAACCAAGGCTCCGTGGATTTTGGGCTGCGCCCGGCGGTACACCCCCGAACTGGATATCCGGGGTATCTCCCTTACCCGGAGCAGGAGCGGGGCCCCGGAAAAGCCTTCACAATCCGTTCCCCGGGTAGATTCCGGGCCGGAATCTGCCCCGGAAGCCCGCATTGAATCTAAAAAAGAATCCGGGGGGAACGGCCGGGGGTCCTGGGAGCGCATAGAAGACAAGGCTTTTAAGGATTCCCTAAAACGCCTGGAACAGGGCATTAAGGAGCGGGAAAAGTCCGGTCCACAGGGTCCCGGAAAACCAGGGAGGAAGAAGTGATTGCCCCGGAATCTTCCCCCTATTCGCCCTGCGTCCTCTGCCCCCGGCGTTGTTCGGTAAACCGCCTGGCCGGGGCCGGGGGCCGCTGCGGGGAATCCGCCGCCCTGCGGCTGGCTTCGGCATCGATTCACCGGGGGGAGGAACCGCCCATCGGCGGGGGAGGCGGTTCGGGGGCCGTCTTTGTAACCGGCTGTAACCTGGGCTGCGGTTTCTGCCAGAACTACCAGATTTCCCGGGACGGCATGGGGCGGACGGTAGGCCCCGGCGAATTTATTGCCATCATGCTGGCCCTTCAGGACAGGGGGGCGGAAAACATCAATATCGTTACGGGGACCCATGCCGCCGCCGTCATTGCCTGCGGCCTGGACCTGGCCAGGGACAGGGGGTTAAAAATCCCGGTACTGTGGAATTCATCGGCCTATGAAGACGATGCGGTGCTGGACCTGCTGCGGGACCGGGCAGATGTGTATCTGCCGGATCTGAAAACCCTGGACCCCCGTCTGGGAACCCGGTTCTTTGGGGCGGACGATTATCCCCGCGTCGCATCGGCGGCGATTCTGCGGATGCTGGATTTCCGGCCTGAACTACGCTGGAAAGATTCGGCGGATTCCCCGAACCGGGGAGCCCCCGCCGAAGGTTCTGTTCTGGCACAGGGGGTGATTATCCGGCATCTTATTATTCCGGGATATTTGGAATCCACCCGGCAGGTTATCGAGTGGTTTCACCGTCATGCCCAGGGCAGGGCCCTGCTTTCCCTGATGACCCAGTATACCCACTGCGCGGGGGGAAGGGGCGAAAAGAGTCTCTCCGGTGCGGCGCCCCAGCGTTACCTGAACCGGGCGGAATACGAGCGGGTAATGGAATGGCTGACGGAGTACGGCATCGAAGACGGCTTTTATCAGGAACCGGCGCCGGGCCAGGACTGGCTGCCCAATTTTAACCGGACAAATCCATTTTCTTCCCGCCTCTCCCTGCCCGTATGGCACTGGACCGTTCCGGCCCCGGACAAAATAGACCCATAGGATTTTTTGGGGGCGCAAAAAGTCAAGCCTTTTTCAGTTTTGTGCAGCAATTCCAAATTCAAAAAAAATGACGGTTCAACCTAAAAATGGTCAAAGGTACCAGCAGCAGTATAAAACCGTACCGGCAGCCATTTGACCATTTTTTTACCTTGAAGAACCCTCGGCATAAGGTAATTCATGATGGGGATACCGGCGAAAAGAGCGGCGAAACAAGCTGGAGGGGTCCAGTTTCGCGAAAGCGAAAAGTGGAAAGAATCTGGGGCGGGGGCCCCGGATTTTTCCAGCCGGCAGGAAAGCCGGTGATTTTTTACGTCTCTTTTCGAATTTGGAATTTGGAATTTGGAATTGCTGAGTTTTGTGATAGCTGAACGATGGTTTCCATATCAAGACCGGTAATTTCTCTGACAATATCAACGGAAAACCCTTTAGCCAGAGCATTCCTTGCCGTTTTTTTCAGTCCTTCCTGCAAT
>JAIRXT010000013.1 GCA_031268125.1 Treponema sp.
GAGAACATCACCGCGGGGATCATCGGGTCCATCGTGGCAAATTACCTGAACCGGGTGGTGGGGAACCGCACTATCGGCGGGAAGATCTTCCTCCAGGGCGGGGTGGCCAAGAATATCGCTGTGCCCCTGGCCTTTGCCATGATGCTGGACAAGGAAATTCTGGTGCCGCCCTCGCCGGAGCTGATGGGCTGCTTCGGGGTTGCCCTGCTGGCAAAGCGGAAACAGGCCGACGGGCTTCTTGCGGAGCAGACCGTGGATATGGACGAGCTTATCGGCCGGGAGATCGGCTACGAGCGGGTCTTTACCTGCGGCTCCTGTGAAAACCGCTGCCCCATCCAGGTACTCAACGTAAACGGCCATAAGTACATGTTCGGCGGCCGCTGCAACAAGTACACCAACATGCGCAAACAGCTCAGGGACGTGCCGGTCTTCGACTATGTGGAAAAACGGCAGAAGATGCTCTTTGAGGACTTTGCAGCCCCCGTAACGCCTGTAGACGGAGACAATGTGGGGAGTTCTGCTCCGCAGAACTCCGGAGCTACCACAAAACGAAGTTATGTGGTAGCTATACCCCGGGCCTTCTCGGTTCATACCCTGTACCCCCTGTACTCCTGGTTCTTCTACGAACTGGGAATCAGGACCTTCCTCTCCACCGAGGTGGCCCACGCGGGGGTGGCCCGGGCGGAGTCCACCTACTGTTTCCCCGCGGAGATTGCCCACGGCGCGGTGCAGGACTGCCTGGACAAGGGGGCCGACTACGTTTTGCTCCCCCATTTCAGGGATATGCCCAGTTACGAGGAGAAGGTCCACGCCAACTTCTGCCCCATTACCCAGAGCCTGCCCTACTACATCGAAAAGGCCTTTCCCGATGTGGACAAGAAGAAGTGGCTCCCCCTGGTGGTAAGCTTTAAGTTTGGGGAGGGCAAGGCCCTGGAACTCTTTGCCCAGACCGCCGCCCGGCTGGGCATTGGCTTTGAGGAAACCAAGGCCGCCTTTGAAAAAGCCCTCGCCCGGCAGATGGCCTACTTTGAGGCGGTGGAAAACATGGGCAGGGAGGCCCTGGAGGAGGCCCGCAAGGCGGACCGGCCGGTCATCGCCATCCTGGGCCGGCCCTACAACGCCTTTACCCCGGAAGCCAACATGGGAATTCCCCGCAAATTCACCACCAGGGGCTATTCCATCGTACCCTTCGATATTTTGCCCTTCCACGACGAGGGGATCTTCCCCAACATGTACTGGTACTACGGCCAGCAGGACGTAAAGGCGGCGAATCTTCTTAAAAAAGAGGACAACATCTACCTTACCTACGTAACCAATTTTTCCTGCGCCCCGGATTCCTTCATCCTGCATTACATCAAGTGGGCTATGGGGCAAAAACCCTTCCTGGTGCTGGAACTAGATTCCCACTCCGCGGACGCCGGGGTGGATACCAGGGTGGAGGCCTTTCTGGACATTATCGACGGCTACCGGAACAAGAAGCTTGAAATTGAAGGGGAACGCTACGACAACGGCTGGCGCTTTGTCTACGATCCTGCCGCCGCGGAGGGGGACGAACTGCGGCTTGACAACAGTAAAACCAGCGAAAAGGTCCGTATCCGGGGGAACCGGCGGGTAAAGGTGCTGCTTTCCAACATGGGAGCCATCTCTACCGAATACATGGGGGCCGCGGTGCGGCAGCAGGGAATCAACGCCGAAGCCCTGCCGGTGGCTACCGCAAAAACCATTCAACTGGCCCGTTCCCATGCTTCCGGCAAGGAATGCGTCCCCAGCCACCTGGTCCTGGGCAGCGCCCTGGAGTACTTCTCCAGTGAAAAGTACCGCAAGGACGAGCTGTACCTCCTCTTTGTGCCCATTACTACCGGCCCCTGCCGTACCGGGCAGTACTATGTGTACTACGAAAACCTGTTCCGGGACATGAAGCTGGAAAACGTGGTGGTTTTTATCCTTTCCGCAGATAATTCCTACACCGAACTGGGCCCCAGCTTTGCCCGGGAGATGTGGAAGGGCCTGGTGCTGTCCGATTACCTCAAGGATATTCAGACCAGCCTAAAGGCCCTGGCCCGGGACCCGGTGCAAGCCCTGGCGGATTACGAAAAATCCTGGCGCCACGTCATGGACGCGGTGGAGCATAACCCCAGGGGGGTTTGGAAGGCCCTGGAGCAGGTCGCTTCGGACGTGAAGAAGATACCCTTAAAGCGCCGCCTGGCCGATTGCCCCCGGGTGCTGGTGGTGGGGGAAATCTACGTGCGCCGGGACGATTTTGCCGTGGGGGAACTGACGGACCTGATGAGCGAGCGGGGCATTGTCGTAAAGGTGGCGGGAATCTCCGAATGGATCCACTACCTGGACTTTGTCCGGAACTACGCCCTGCGGAAACTTATCAAACTGCAGCCGCCCGGACGCCGTATCTTTTCCAAACCCTGGCGGGATCTTAAAAAACTCAACCTGGAGGAATGGTGGAAACATTCGGTGGAGAAAAAAGTTATTTCCATCCTGATGCCCACGGGCCTTGTCCCCGAAACCCCCCACGACATGCGGGAAATTATGGAGTACACCCAGGAACATTTTGTCAACCTGGAGCTTAATTCGGAGATCGCCGTGTCCTCCGGGTCCGCTGCCGCCGCTATGGCCCACGGCTATTCGGGGATCGTAAACATCAGCCCCTTCGCCTGTCTTATCGGCCGGGTAATCGAGGGGCTCTTTACCCCCTGGGCCCGGGAACGGGATTATCCCACCCTTTCGGTGGAGGTGGACGGGAATCTCCTGCCCCCCAACATCGTGAACAAGCTCAACATTTTCATGGTGAACGTGCTCAGGTTCAGGGGTTCAGGCGATCTTTCCGGCCTGGTGGACAAGGCGGGGAGCCGCACCCGGCGTTTTAGCCCCACCGGGGCCGGGGAGGAAAAGAAACCTGCGGAGAAAAAAAACGCCGCGGGGGAATAACCGGGCGGAAACGCCGAAGGTAAAACATGCAACGGTTACATAACAGCATTGAAGCCCTGCTGGAATCCTACAATTCCTACGGGTTGGTGAACCACAGCGGGGGGGCCAACCTTCCCAGCAGGGAGAGCGTAGAGGACATGCTCCGGGGTCTGGACGAGCTTATTTTCCCCGGCTTCCGGGAGGATCAGGTCCTGAACCACGATAACCTGAATCTTATCACCGGGGAAAAGGTGAACCACCTGGCCCGGGAACTGATCCGGGAAGTGGAAAAGAGCCTTGCCTTTTCCACCCGAATTTCCGGCTGCCGGAACCCCGCAATAACCCCCTGCGGCAGCGAGGGCTGCCACGCGGCGGCGGAACTTGTGGTAGAAGCCTTTTTCGAGGAGCTTCCCCGGATACGGGAGGCCCTGAATCTGGACATGAGGGCCGCCTTCCGGGGAGACCCCGCGGCGAAAAGTTTTGAAGAAGTAATCCTTTCTTATCCGGGATTTGAGGCTATCACCGCGCACCGGCTGGCCCATTTCTTCTGGCAGTCCGGCGTACCCCTGATCCCCCGGATGATGAGCGAACTGGTCCACGGCCGCACGGGGATAGACATCCACCCCGGCGCCGCTATCGGGGAATCCTTCTTTATCGACCACGGAACCGGGGTGGTGATAGGGGAAACCACGGTTATCGGCAGGAACGTCAAACTCTACCAGGGCGTTACCCTGGGGGCCCTGTCGATAAAAAAAGAGGAGGGGAACCGGAAGCGGCATCCCACGATAGAGGATGACGTAACCATCTACTCCAACGCCACCATCCTGGGGGGGGAAACGGTGATTGGCCGGGGCTGTACCATCGGCGGCAATGTATGGATTGTTTCTTCGGTGCCGCCGGACACCACGGTCTACACCAAGGCCGGGGAACAGGCGGTTAAGGCCGGTCAGGGCTGAACCTGTGGACGAACAAAGAAAATCCGCCTTTGTGGCGGTGGTGGGCCGGCCTTCGGTAGGAAAATCCACCCTGGTAAACCGGATCTGCGGCCAAAAGGTGGCCATTGTAAGCCCCGTGCCCCAGACCACCCGGAACGCCATCCGGGGAATTTACAACGGTAAAGAAGGGCAGTTGGTCTTTGTGGACACCCCCGGCTGGCACTACTCGGAAAAAAAGATCAACAAAAAACTGGTTTCCGTTTCCGGCCGTTCCATGGAGGACGCGGACCTGATCCTCTACGTTTTGGATGCTTCCCGGCCCCCCGGCCTGGAAGAAAAAGCCATCGCCGCCGCCCTGCTCCCCTTCAGCGGGAAGACCGTTGCCGCCATCAACAAGATCGACAGCGGCGGGGCGGATACCGGGGGGCTGCGGGACTTCTTACGGGAACACCTGCCGGAACTTGCCGCCCCCGGAACCCGCTGTGTGGAAATCTCCGCCCTGGAAGAAAAGGGCCTGGACGGACTTTTGTCCCTGCTGTTTGCGCTGGCCCCCCGGGGAGAACCCTTTTACCCTGGCGACCTCTACACCGACCAGGAAGTTTCGTTCCGCATTGCGGAGATTATCCGGGAAAAGGCCATCACCGGGCTGCGGCAGGAACTGCCCCATTCGATCTACGTCGAAGTGGCGGACATGGAATTCAGGACCGCCCCCGGCGCGCCCGCCCCAGAAGACGATGCCGCCGGCAGGAAGCGGCTCTGGGTCCGGGCCTTTATCATTACCGAGCGGGAATCCCAAAAAGGCATGATAGTGGGAAAGGGGGGGGCCAGGATCAAGGCCGTCCGCCTGGCCGCCCGGAAGGACCTCAACTCGATCTTCGACTGGGACATCGATCTGGACCTGCGGGTTAAGACCTCCAAAGACTGGCGGCACAACGACACGATCCTCAAGCGGCTTATCGATCGTTAAGACCGGATACCCCCCGGACTCAGCCTTAAACTTGACCGCAACGGTCAGGTTTAGCCTTACCGCAGGGAAGAAATATTTACAAGGGGTTATGTGCACAGCAATTCCGAATTCAAAAAAAATAACAATTCAACCTAAAAAATGGTCAATGGTACCGGCAGCAGTATAAAACCGTACCGGCAGCCGTTTGACCATTTTTTTACTTTGAAAACCCTTTGGCTTAAGGTAATTCACGATGGGGAAATGGCGAAAAGAGCGCCGAAACAAGCAGCGGGGGGTCTAGTTTCGCGAAAGCGAAAAGTGGAAAGAATCTGGGGCGGGGGCCAGGGCATCGGCGTTTACTCTGCAAACAAAGCCTGATACAGGAAATCCTCACTGAGGGCTGCATGCATCATACGGCGTTTTGCGCTGACCCGTTTCTTTTCCATTGTCATTTTCCTCA
>JAIRXT010000004.1 GCA_031268125.1 Treponema sp.
CAGCAATTCTCATTTTAACCATTGCAAAACGAAAAGGCGCCGGTAAAATTCTCCTGGGGTCCTGTCAGGGGGAAAAACAGGGGCCCCTTCCCCTCGTTTTTCCCCCTGACACCCCGACCAACTTTTACAGAGCGCCTTTTCATCCTTTCCCAAACTGAGAATTGCTGATTATCTAAGGGAATTCGAGGTAAAAAATGGTCAAATGATGAAAGATAACGCCGGGTAACACCTCCGGAAACAACACCGTTTGACCATTTTTTACCTTGAAAACCCCTTGGCTTAAGGTAATTCACGATGGGGATAATGGCGAAAAGAGCGCCGAAACAAGCAGCGGGGGGTGGCGGTGGAAAGAATCTGGGGTGGGGGCCCCGGATTTTTCCAGCCGACAGGACCCCCGGTGAATTTTTTACGGCTCTTTTCGGATTTGGAATTCGGAATTGCTGGGACCGCTTACCCCCTAATCGAGGGCCGCCCCACTTTTTTCAGAAAAATTCCCTAAAACCCAAGCGCCACGCAGGACCGGCCCTATTATATACCGGAGGTCCAGCATGGCATCATCCCCTTCCCCTATCCCTTGGCATCCCGCCTTCGTCCAGGCTATGCAGCTCGAACTCGAACCCTTCCTCCCCTCCCTCCAGTTCCTCAGCGAAGTCCAGCTCAGTTCCGAACCCCTCCGTATCGACCTGCTCATCATCAAAAAACCTTCCTCCCTCCCCATCACCAAAAACATCGCCCGCCTGTTCAAGGGGGTCAACATCATCGAATACAAAAGTCCGGCGGACTCTATTTCCCTCCACAGCTTCTACAAAACCCTTGGTTATACTTTCCTCTACGCCGCACTCCACAAGGTCGACCTTAACGACATGACCCTGAGCATCATCGGGAATCGTCATCCCCGAAAGTTATTCAGACAACTCCAAAAAGGGGGTGATGGTATGGTGGTGGAACGGGAACGGGGCATCTACAAGGTACAAGGGTATCCCCTGCCGGTGCAGGTGATTGAGGGCAGGCGGCTAACCGAAAATCTGTGGCTGAGGGGGCTGGAGGGAGGATTGAATGTGGAAGTTTTAGGGGCAATACTGGAGGAAAGTAAAAAGAGGGACCGGGACAGGCTGGGGGCCTATTTACATGCGGTGCTGGAGGCCAACCCAAAGACCGTGAAGGAGGTAACAGGGATGGGGAAGAAGAAACTGACGCTTACCGATGTATTGGTAGAATCCGGGCTTACCGCCGAATGGGAAAAACGAGGTGAAGCCATAGGTAAAGCCCAGGGTGGAAAAGCTGCCTGGGAAATGGCTATCAGCCTTTTGAAGCAGGGCTACACGGTGGAACAGCTTGAAAAAATGGACCCCCTTATTAGTACCGGTCCAGGCGGTAGCCGCCCTTCAAAGTAATCAACAAAGCCAGGGCAAAGGGCCGGCCCTTGGTGTCGGCATTGTCCGCCTTGTAATAGCGGCCCTCCCGGCCGCCCAGGGCAATGGGAACACCCAGGGAAACATCAATATGAGACAGGGGCGCAAAGGACAAGCCCGGCATGATATAGGCGGTGCTGGTATCCAGGGCAAACCGGCCCGCCAGGGCAAACCGGAGATTCCATATCCAGCGGGGACGGTAAACCAGGTTCCACGCCAGGTTAAAACCGGGGATAAATGGGGAGGAACTGCCGTCTTCAAGCTCGGTCTTGGGCTTAAAGTAGTAAGCATCGTCCTCGCCGTTCCAAAAGACTTCGGCATTTACCGAAAAAAGATCATTCAAAAAACTGCGGGCAAAACCCAGATTCGCCGAAACCCCAAAATCGTCCCAGGTCCCGTGGCGGACAACCTCCACCGTCTCAAAATACAGCTCCGTATTCTTTACCGTTGTTTTTACCGACAGGGAAAAGCGCAGGGGCATATCCCGGTGGTAAAAAAACCCGGCGTCCATATCCGCCCAGGTAAAGGCCAGGTTGTACTTTGCCCCATAGCCCAGTTCACGGAAGGCCGGGGTCGTACCCGCCATAAAGCCCGGGCGGGTAAGGGCAATCATCTGCAGCCCGCCGATGCCGATGGGAATATCCGCCTTAAGGATGAAGGGATCACCGCCGGAATTCCCCTGGGGGAGGCGGGACAGAAGGTTGGCCGCCGCAAAGTTCGGGGAAATTCCCCAGTTATGGGTAAATTTCCCCGCCCGGAAATACACCCGGTTCAAAAGCGTATAGTCGATATAAAAAACGGAAAGCCCCAGCGAAGAGCCGGGAACGGAAAAATTAAGGGAACTCTGTGCCCGGAAGTTTTCGGAGATCCTCACATCCAGGCCAAGGTAGCCGTTTAAATTCAGCCCCAAAACGTGGCTGTATTGAGGGTCGTAACCGGCAAACCAAGGGGCCTCGCTCCAGCCCGGGGAATAACCGGCGTTGACGCTGTAGGAAAGGTCCAGGGAAAAACCGGAACGGCGCAGCAGGCCGGTAAGGAGACTCCCGGCAGCCTCTCCACCGGCGGCTGGAACTTCCCCCGGCAGATCCCCGCCGCCGGACGGCGCTCCGCCCTGCGCATCTTCCGGTTCGTCAAACAGGGTATCAAAGTCCCAGTCCAGAGCCTCCTCCGGGACAACGGGCAGGGTCCAAAAGACAAAAAAAACCAGGAGTAAAAAGCCCCGGAACAGGCGGCCCGCGGGGGGAAAAACCGGGAGCGGTTTCACCGGTTTACGGACTCCAGGAAGGTCTTTGAGTAAGTGGAATCGGGGACCTGGGCAAAAGACGGCCGGTTGATCGTGATCTGGGTCCGTTCATGGACAAAATTCCCGTTAATCACCGCGCCCTTTAAGGTTTCCTCAAAGAGGATCCGCTTGGGAACAAAACGGTTTCCAAGCTGGTGGTACTCGGGAAAAGCGCTGGTCCGCAAAAGCTGGCCGGAAAGACTATAGTCCTCGGTTTTCCGTACCAGGCCGTCCTCGCTGATCCAAATCTTCATCCGGGGATACGTTACCTCGTTTGTTACCGCTTCCAGGGTAAGGAGCCGGCACTTAAAACGGCCCAAGGCTTCATTCTCCCCGTTTACAATCCGGTAGTCCTGGGCCAGGGTAGAGCGGGTAAAGTCCGAATTCCGGGCATTGGTATTCTGAAAACGCTCGGTATTGGAGGTGGTATTAAAGCGGCGGCTTTCGGGGTCGTAGAACCACAGGGTGCCCCCCTGTTTCAGGTAGGCCTGGCCCCGGCTTATGGCGGGCTGCATGATCACAATCACATAGGTCTCGATGCTGTCCCGGCGGAACACGCCCGCCACCGTGGTAGACCGGCTTTCGCCCGGCTTGTCCTGGACAATGGTATACTCGGCGGAAAAATCCGTATCCATATAGCTGGCCAGCGCGTCGGCCCGGCGGAGAATCTCCGGGTCCGTCTGGGCGTAAAGAGCCGGACCCAGCAGCAGCGCAAACAGGGCCAAGGCCCCGCGTTCCTTCATACACACCATCAGCGGCCTCCGCTCAACATACCCGGCAAGGGCGCCCGGGAAGACCGGTAAACCGGTATCAGGGCCGCCAGGAAAAGACTGACAAAAACCGCCAGAATGTTTACCGTCATGGTCCGGGGCAGATACAGGGTTCTGAGTTTACCGTCTTCCAGAAAGATATCAAAACTGGGAAACCACGAAAAGGGAATAAAGGTAACAATCCATTGAAAAATCAGGGCCAGAATCATCCCCGCCCCCAGGGACACCAGGGCCAGGCCCAGGGTTTCCAGCATCAACACAAAGCGGATATCGGCGCCGTAAAAACCAATGACCCGCATGGTCCCCAGCTCCCGCCGCCGCTCGTGCAGGATAAGGCGGTAAGTAACCAGGGCGCTTACCATCATGATAATAAGCATCATGATATACAGAAAATAAGTAACAATATTCATGGCCACCAATAGCTCCGCCACCTCCGACAGGTAGACCGGAATGGTAAGCAAAAATATTTTTATCCCCTCAAAGGGAACCCCCCTGGCCCGCTCCAGCTCGTCCCGGTCATACACCAGGGGGCCGGTCTGTATCCGCGTTTCCAAATCCCCCTGGAGCAGGCGCCGGGTTTTTTCCGCATCCGCCCGGTTATCAATAAAAATTCCCACCATCGAACAGTCCTCATCGCCAAAAAGCAGCAGACGGTTCAGGGTAACGCGGTCTATGTAGGCCTTGTAGTAACCAAAAATCGTGGAATCCTCCACGATGCCGTCAACAATAAAAAAGGCGGTGTTTTTCTGCCCCCGGCGGGTATCAATCTCCAAAACCAGACTGTCCCCCAGCCGGGCATTCAACTGGGCGGCCACCGGGGCGGAAAGGTAGATCCCCTGCCGCCCTGCGACGTTCTCCGTTATGCGTTCCCGGTACTTCAGGCTGTCAAAATAACCGGCTTCGTTATCCCAGTCAACACCGACAACATATTTAAGCCTCAGGGCGCTGCCGTTGTAGTACAGCATCCCTTCATTCCCAAAGATGGTCCGCTCGACCGTATGAGCGTCTGTTAGGCGGGCATCTTTAAGCTTGGCCGCTTCCAGGGTCCGGTACAGTTCTGCCTTTGCCTCCGCACTAAAGCGGCTGTTCCGGGAATAACTGCTGTCCTGGCCAACGGCCACAATATCACCGGCATAATGATCCTGGGCGGATTTATACACGTTGGCGTCCATGCTGTCTTTGACGGCGCTCAACAGCGTAACAATACTAAAACCCAGGCTCAAGGCGAGGAACAGAAAAAAATACCGGCGGCGGTAACGGATCAGGTATTTTGCGGAAAGAACAATAAGGGTTGAAAACTTCATAGCGTTTAAACGGGCAGGCTAACCCTGCCGGACCGCCACAATCGGATCGATGCGGACGGCGGATTCTGCCGGAAAAACCGAAGCTGCAAGGCCCAGGAACAGGGCAATCCCAAAGGACGCGGCGGCCACCGCCGGTATAAAATGCAGATTAAGAACAGAACCACCAAAAAGGGAGGCAATAATACTGTTGGGAATGACGATCGCCGCCCTGTTCACCGCCTGGATACACCAGAATCCCCCCAGGACCCCCGCGATCCCCGCAGCAAAGGAAAGCGCCAGGTTTTCCCCCAGCACCAGGACCCGGATATACCCGTCCCCCGCTCCAATAGCCCTTAGCGTTCCAAGCTCCGGCGTCCGCTTAAAGACCGATATTAACAGGATGTTCACCGCGGCGATAATCCCCGCAATGCTCATAAGCACAATCCCGCCGTTAAAAAAGAACTGGACCAGGAATAAAAGGATGGCGGAATTCCCCGCGGCAATACGCCAATCCACCGCAACGGCGCCTATGGGGTTTATCTTTTTATTCAACGAAGCAATAACCTTCCCTGCGGATACCCCCCGATCAAGGCGGAGGATAATAAAATTCCAGCCCCCGCCCGTCAGGGGCTCCTCTTCTTCGTCAGTAAAACTACCCAGATAGGCGGCAATAGATTCGGGGCTCATGCCCTCATCTCCTTCCGGTGAAGTTCCTTCCCCAAAGCCCGTATCTCCAAAAGAGGATTCCCCAAAAAGATCGTCCACGGCAAAATCCAAAAGGCCCAGCGCATCCTCCCCTGCCTGAACCTCGGGAGAGGCAACCTGAATACTGGCAAGGACCCGCGCCGTCTGGGAATCCGTAATAACAATCTCGTCCATCAGGGGCCCGGGATTGCTGTAACGGTAAATTCCTACCAGGGGCAGCTCCCGAATTTTAAAGCCCATAGTCCCGGCGGCGGTCAGGAGCAGGGGGCTTCCCATTTCCGGGTATGTCCCGGAATGATTAGCAATTTGCTGTGCCCGCCACGCAGTAATCATGATGCCGTATTCACCGGGTTTAAGAAAGCGGCCCTGCTCCAGTATAAGAGCAGAAAACATATCAAAGTAACTATCAGGGTCCACACCGCAGACAAGGGCGGCGGAACGGAAGCCCTGAATATCAAGAAAAGCCTTGGTAGATACCTGGCTTGTTGCTCCGCTCACCCCCGGCTCCTTCAGGGCAATATCCCGAATCAATTCAAAGGCGGGGAATTCGGGGATGGTAAAAAATTCATCAATTATGGGGGTATTGGCGCCAAAAAGATTCATCGTTACCGGGGAAATCCGCTCCAGAACCACATCGCCGGTAAGGCTGTTGACGTAAACATCCCGCAGGGCCCGGTCTGATCCGCCGATTATCGAGTTGCCGATAAAAAAAAGAAAGGTGATGGAAGCTATAAGAAAGATGATGAGGAGGGAATTTTTTTTACTTCGTACGATATTCTTCGCAATAAGGGAAAAAATATCAACCCCCTACCGGCGCTGTTCTTTTTCGATAAGGCCGTCGCGCAGAAAAACTACATGATTCGCCAGTTTCCAAATATCAGGATCGTGGGTAGAAAAAATAAAAGTGGTCTCTTCTTCCCGGTTGATTGTCTGCATCAATTCCAGAACCCGCTCCCCGTTGGCGGAATCCAAATTGGCCGTAGGTTCATCGGCAATAACAATCCGGGGCCGGGTAACCAGCGCACGGGCAATGGCAACACGCTGCTGCTGGCCCCCGGACAGTTCCGCGGGTTTGTGGCTGCGTCTGTCCGCAAGGCCCACCTCCTCCAGAAGGTACTCCACCCGCTCCCTGTTTTCCTTCCGCCCGCCCCGCTTCCTGCCGATGGTCAGGGGAAGCTCCACGTTTTCAAAGACCGTAAGAACCGGAAGCAGATTAAAGGACTGGAACACAAAACCGATATACTCCCGGCGCATACGGGCCAGTTCCCGCCGGTTCAGCGATGCCGCTTCCCGGCCGTTAATCAGTACCGTGCCGGCGGTCGGGGTATCAATAAGACCGATGATGTTCATCATCGTGGTCTTCCCCGATCCCGAAGGCCCCGCCACGGAAACAAAATCACCGGCCCCAATATCAAGGTTTACATCCTTAAGGGCCTCCACGGTAATTTTCCCCATAGGGTAGGTCTTTCGTAAATTCCGCAGCGCTACCACCAGCCTTACTTCCCCTTCCCCAGGGCCTCGTCAATCTTGGCCTTTGCTTCAGCATCGGCGCCGATATTCTTAATAGCGTTCAAAACAAAAGCAAGGAACACCGCAAAAAACAAAAAGGCAAAAAAGATCACCACAACCACTATTCCTGCTGATCCGCTTTGCCCGGAAGTCCGCACGGGATTTAATTTCTGCGCAGGGTCAAAAATCTCCAAGACCGTGTTAGCCTTGATAACCACATCCTTACCTGCCAAATAATCCCTGGCCCACTGGTACTGGATATAGTCTTCCGAAGAATACTCTTTTTCCAGATTCTGCAAAAACTCGATATAGGCAATTATGTCCAGCGCGTATTGTTTGTAATACGAAGATGCCATGGATTCAAGCTTCTCCGGCATCACAAGAAACAGTTTTTCTATTTCTTCTTTGCTCCAAACCCCGCGCTTTAATACAATTTTCGTCTCTGCACTATTCTGGCTGAATTCAAAATAATCCGGCAGCTTTTCATTAGTTATTCCTGCGTCTTTAAAAGAACTTTCAACAAATTCCTTTTGATAAAACCATCCGGAAAATATTGCGCCCTTACCAATCCGGGGATTAATAGTCATGGTAATACTGCCTTCGTATTCTATTTTTTCGCCCGCTTTCCGGATCGCATAATAGCCCACGGAAATGACAATACCAAGAACCGCAAACACAATGACCAGCTTACGGTATTTTAGCAGCACAACAAAAAGATCGATAAGGCTAATCTCATC
>JAIRXT010000104.1 GCA_031268125.1 Treponema sp.
CGACTTTAATCGCCGGGGCTTGACTACTGCCGGAAGACTTTTGTCCCCCCGCAAAAATGACCTGAGCGGACAACAGTATTGCCGCCAGAATCAATAAGCTGATTTTTTTCAAGTGTAAAATTCCTCCTATGATTTGTTCATAAATGATAGTAAACCCTTAACCCCCTGTCAACCAGGCGAGCGCATATAACAGCAATTCCAAATTCCAAATTCGAAAAGAGCCGTAAAAAATTCATCAAGGGTCCTGTCGGCTGGAAAAATCCGGGGCCCCCACCCCAGATTCTTTCCACTTTTCGCTTTCGCGAAACCGGACCCCCCGCTGCTTGTTTCGGCGCTCTTTTCGCCGGTATCCCCATCGTGAATTACCTTAAGCCAAGGGGTTTTCAAGGTAAAAAAATGGTCAAACGGCTGCCGGTACGGTTTTATACTGCATAACGAGCCCGTACCTTTGACCATTTTTAGGTTGAACGGTTATTTTTTTTGAATTTTGAATTGCTGCGTTAACCCTTCTTTCTCTTTTCACAGCAAAGATTAAATTTGACTCGCCGCCGGGGCCGGGAAAAAGGCCGGGAAAACATGGCGCCACAGGCGCCTTGGAATTCTCTGCCGCAGTGTATCAAAGATAGCGAAGGCAGATTCTACATGCGTTTTCCCGGCCTTCCCTTGGCCCCGGCAGCGGTCAGGTTTAGAATGCGGGTTATTCCAGTATCAAATAATCGTCAAACAACAAAAGTTCTATGCTCCCCAGCCGCAGTTCATCATTAAAACGCCGCAAAAGTTCGGCCTTGGCCCGTTGTTCGTTCAACAAAGCCAGCTCTTCCGGGGAAAGCCCCCCAAAGTAGTCCCGGGCAATCTGGCGGAACCGGGAGATCTTTCCGGCAAGTTCTTCGGTAAAAGGACGGTCGGCGGCGGGGTAGGGAAAAACGATGGAAAGGACCACGGCGGCCGGTCCTGCCGCTATCCGCAGACGGCCAATCCCGGTAAACATGGCGGTTTCGGAAACGGGCTCCTCCCCGCCGCGCCGGGGACTTGCCGCAATGGGACTGGAGTCCGCCGAAGCGGGGTCCGCCGGGCTGTCCGGCCCGTCCCCGGCGGCTTCGCCGGTAGCTCCGCCGGCGGCAGGGGAAGAACCGCCGGGGAAAACATCCGGATTTTTAACCAGGGTATACAGGGTGCCAATCACAATAAGCAGAAACAGGCCAATCGCTATGGCGGCAAGAATACCGGTAAACAGCCGCAGGCCCCCGGACGCCGGCCGGCTGCGGCCTATTCCGCCTGTCCGGTCCTTCCGGCGGCTGTCCGGCCGGCCGGCGCTCTGGCGGGTCCGCTCGGCAGCGGCAAGCAGCCCCGGAGGAATAGAGCCCTCCTCACCGGGGGCATAGGGGGCGGAATTTGGCGGCTTCCGCGAAATATTCTTAGCCAAGTTCGACCCCCGCTTCTGCAAAACGGCGGAGTATCGTCAAATTTACCGCGCTCACGGTTTCCTCATAGTCCGCCTGCCGGGACACAAAGTAGGTAATGGACACCTGGCAGGCAGCCCCCCCAATCGAAAGAAGCCCCACCAGCGGGGGAGCGTTAAGGCCCGGCAGAGTCGAACAAATTTCCTTCAAAATACCCAGAGCCTCCTCAATTCTGCCGGGACCGTTCCCGCTTTTCAGGCTGAAATTCTGAACCACCTTGATATGCGGAGCGGCGCTGACGTTTTCGATGGGGGTGTTGGCAAAGATGCTGTTGGGAATAATGACCGTCCGGTTCTCCGCCGTCCGTAGCCGGGAAGTCCTTACCCCCATTTCGGTAATGACCCCGTCGTAGGCGCCAATCCTGATCCGGTCGTTCAGCCTGAAAGGCCGGTCCACAAAAACCGTAATCGAACCAAAAAAGTTGGAAAGCGTATCCTTGGAGGCCAGGGCCAGGGCGGCGCCTCCCAGCCCCAAACCGGCCATCAGGGCGCTCACATCGTAGCCCAGGACCCGCAGGATCAGGGCGGCGGCGATAAGGAAAATGACCGTCTTGAAGAATTTTCGGAGCAGGGGCCGCAGGCTGGCCTCCGCCACGCCCAACTGTCCAAAGCCCGGCGACAGATGCAGGATCATCGAATCAAGAACCCGGAATACGGCCCAAGCTGCAACGGCAATACAGGCGGATTCCAGCCCCCGGTTGACCCACAAGTCCGCCCGCTCCTGGAACTCCAGCCCCTTAATCCCGATGCCCGTCCCCGCCAGGGCCACCGCTATCCCCAGGGGCTTTTCCAGCACCCCCGCCAGAATATCGTCAATACTGATGCTGGTTTTCCGGCAAACATGCTGAAGTATCCCCCGCACGATAAGGGAGCAGAGCTTCCCCAGCCCCAGGGACCCCAGGATGCAGGCGGCGCTCAACAGCCACTGCCCCACGGTGTTATTCAAAAAGATCATTCCCAAAAAATTGTCCATTCTGCCGCCTGTTCCTTGCGTATGTATCATGATATTATAGCGTAATCCAAAACCCGGAGGGTAGTATTATGGTCAACCAACGCGGCGGCATGAAGAAAGACACCAAGGAAAAACTGAGAGACGGTGAAGGGGCCGTTCACTTTACCTATCTGGCGGACTGCGAAAATGAAAAAAACATCCGCATGCTGGCGGAACTGACACTGCCCCCCGGCGCTTCTATCGGCTATCACCGGCACGACAACGAAACCGAGTATTTTCTTATCCTTTCCGGCGGCGGGGAGGTCAACGACAACGGCGACATAAAACCGGTCAAGGCCGGAGATACGGTGATCACCGGAAACGGAGCCTCCCACAGCATAAAAAACACCGGGAATGTCCCCCTGGTTTTCCACGCGGTCATCGTTACGTATTAGTTGTATAGTGGATCGTTCCGGCCCGGCAATTTTACTTTTACAAATTTTTCGATGGAAAAGACGCCTACAAAATCATTAGGGGTCCTGCCGGCTGGAAAAATCCGGGGCCCCCGCCCCAGATTCTTTTGTTTTTCGCTTTAGCGAAACCGGCACCCCCTGTTACATTCTTCGGGCGTCTTTTCTCCCCCTTTAAAAATGAGAAAGTTCAACCGAAAAATGGTCAAATGGTATTGTCCCGCGGGTATTACCCGGTGTTACCTTTCACCATTTGACCATTTTTTACCTCGAATTCCCTTAGATAATCAGCAATTCTCAGTTTGGGAAAGAATGAAAAGGTGCCCCACAAAAGCCGGGCGGGGTGTCCGGGGGAAAAACGAGGGGAAGGGGCCCCTGTTTTTCCCCCTGACAGGACCCCAAAGGGATGTTACAGGCGCCTTTCCGTTTTGAAATGATTAAAATGAGAATTGCTGGTTCCGGCTCCCGGCTGCTTGCTCAAAACGGTTTTTTTGGTTATAATTCAGGAATTCGGGTTTCGCATGAAATCCCGTTAAATTTCCTTTGCGGTAAGCCTGCCAAAGGTACAAGGAGAAAGCGCCATGTCCGATTCGGACGGCGGGGGTAGTATACCCCGGCACAATTCAATCCGTTTGAGCTTTATGG
>JAIRXT010000147.1 GCA_031268125.1 Treponema sp.
GCGGACCGGACGCGGACGGTAGAACAGGACGTGGAAAAGGAACACAAGCCGGCCTTTTCCCTGCTCCTGCGGATGTGGGCCTATGTGTTTTCTTCTACCAGGGTGATTAGTTCTATCTACCTGGGGGTGTTCATCCTCCTTTCCCTGCTGCGCCCCCTGTTGGCCTTTATCTGGGGCGGCTATATCGGGACCCTGGAAAACCACCGCCCCGGCGGCCCCGTTCTTCCGGCCCTGGCCCTGATCGCGGGGTACTTTGTCATCAATTTTATAGCCGGCCTTATCCAGCGCTATGTCGTACCGATGGAACAGATAGAGCGGCTTGACGTGGTGCAGGCAAACCATCAGCAGGAACTCCTGCATTCGCGGATGTTCAAAAAACTCGCGGCAATTTCCCCGGAGTACCTGGAGGTTTCCAAAATAAACGACACCGTAAGGCAGGTGTTTTCCTGGGTAGGCGCGGATTGGAACGGCATGAACCAGCAGTTGATGATGCAAAGCTACATCGTTATCGCCAAGACGGTGTCGGTGCTGTCCATCGCCGCGTCCCTGTATATCTTCAGCCCCTGGCTCTGCCTTATCGCCCTGGCCGCCCCCCTGCCGTCCCTGTGGTCCCTGACCCTGGGAGAAAAGCTGCGCTTCGCTTTTGTCAAGGAGAATACGGAACTGAGCCGCCGGGCGGAATACTTCCAGAAACTGATGCTCTCCCCCGCTGCCAAGGAGATGAAAACCCTGGGGCTCTACGATTTTTTCTACGCTAAGTGGAAGGCCCTGGCCGACGAGTACACGATCAAGGAAAAACGTCTGATCCGGGGCAAAACCCTGCTGGATATGGTGAACTACTTTTTGACCAGCCTGGCAAACATCGGGGGCAATGTCTTCGCGATCATCCTGATGACCGCGGGGACCATCACCCTGGGGGCCCTGGGCGCGGTGATGAGCCTGGTTTCCACCCTGGTAAGCGATACGGGGGATCTGCTGCGGGCCTTTTCCACGTTCATCATGAAGAAAAACGAGGCCGCCCGCTTCTACGACCTTATGGACCTGCCGGAACAGTCCGGCGGCCGGGACTGCGGCGCCTTTACCGCGCTGGAAGCGAAAGATTTAAAATACCGCTATCCCCTGACCGGGCGCCTGGTGCTGGACGGGGTCAATCTGCGGATCCGCAAAGGGGAAAAAGTCGCCTTGGTGGGCGAAAACGGCATGGGCAAGACCACCTTTGTCAAACTTATTACCGGTATCCTTGCCCCATCGGAGGGCGAACTGCTGATAAACGGCGTTCCGGTGGAGGAACTTGATGCGTCCTCCCGCTACGACCGCCTGAGCGCGGTTACCCAGGACCCTGCCCGGTACAACACCTTTACGGTGGGGGACAACGTGTTCCTCGGCGACACCGCAAAGCCGCGGGACGAGGCGGCGGTAGACGGGGCCCTGGCTTTTTCCGGCCTTTGGGATACGGAAAAAGACACGCTCCTGGGGAAGGACATCGGCGGCGCCGACCTTTCCGGCGGCCAATGGCAAAAACTGGCCATCGCCCGGGCGGCCTACCGGGACCGGGACTTTATCATCCTGGACGAACCGACCAGCAACCTGGATCCCCTTGCGGAGACCGGGGTGTTCCAAAAATACATCGCCCTGGCAGCGGACAAGACCGTGATCTTCGTAACCCACCGCATCAGTGTGGCCGCCCTGGCCGGACGGATCATCGTGTTTGCCAGGGGGAAGCTTGTCGAGGACGGCTCCCACGACGAACTGATGCGGGCCGGCGGGGAGTACGCCCGGCTCTACCGGGAACAGGCCAAGTGGTATAACCGGTAGCGCTACTCCAGGGAAGCCTCTACGCTTTCCCCAGGCCGCACCGGGATGTCGGCGTAGACATAGGGCCCGCCGGTGTATACGTCGATTCCGGGTTCGGTTTTCGTGTCCCGGCCCCTGACGCTGATCTTCCCCCGGCCCCGGAAACGGCAGCGCCAGACCAGCCCTTCGCCTTCGTCCAGGCTGAAGACCGTGGACCCGCCACCCCGGTGGAACACCGAAACAAGGCGGCCCAGGACGGGAACACCGTTTAGTTCCGCCCACGCTATCCCCGCCAGGGCCGGGCAGGTTGCGACCCGGTTTTCCCGGGCCTCGGGGTCTATGCCCATAAGCCCTGTAGCTACGGCGCCGACGGTACAAAAGCTTGCCTCGGGGTATTCCTTCCGGGGAAGGGCGGGGTCCATGAGGCGCCGGAGGGAATCCAAGGCTTCCCCGTCCCTACCGTAGCGCCATTGCAGTTCGGGGTAGTGGCTCAGGCCCTCGATATGGGCCCTGGGCATCTGTTCCGCATAGCGGTCCAGCAACCGGGGAATACGGTCCAGATCCCGGATTGCATCCCAGTACAACAGGCCTGCCGAAGGGCTGACGTAGATTTCCTGTTTTTCGTTGACGTCATACACCAACTGCCGGTCCTTATCGAGGCCGTAGGCGTACGCGTGGTCTTCGGTATAGAACTCCCGGTCCAGCTTGTCGAGCAGGGCTGTCCCCTTCCGGCGGTATATCTCTTCCTGCTCTGTTCTTCCCCGGAGGGAACACATTGCGGCATAGCTCAGGTAAGCCCTGGCCAGGGCTGCGGCGGTATCCGCCGCGGTGATCACCCTGCTCCGGGAAAAACGGCTTTCATCATACCCCGCGACACCCCTTCTTCCGTAATCTTCCCCGGCCGTATCGGGGATACCGTCGCCGTCATGATCCCAGACCTTCACAAACGCTTCGGTACTCAGCGCGTAAAAGCGGTCAAAGTCGGGGTGTTCTATATAATCCCTATTTCCGGTCCACAGGTACATACGCCAGCAGGCGTAGAGCACATCGAAGTTCGCGGGGAGGTTGTACCAAAAGTCGGAATCGTTTTCGTAGTCCACGGGACAGGGACGATCCCAGCGGTCGATCTCCCAGAAAGAGCACCAGTCCCGGGATTTGGAAATACCCCGGGCGAATTTCAAAAGCATGTTTCTGTTGTGCCGGGAAAGGCCCAGAACTTCGGCCCCCGCCGCCTGGTGGCTCGTGTCCCGCATACAGAACGCTTCCCGGCCGGGCAGGGCCGCCTCGTAGTAATCCCCCACAGGGCAATCCTCAAAAACCCAGCGCAGGGCCCGGCGCTTCAC
>JAIRXT010000012.1 GCA_031268125.1 Treponema sp.
GGGTACGCCCCTTGGGGTGATAAAAAAGGTATGTACCCTGAGACAAATACCTTCCCAAAACAACCATACCCCGTCCGCTCTGCGGCGGCCTTGGCAGCAGCAATTCTCAGTTTGGGAAAATGAGAATGTTCAACCTAAAAATGGTCAAATGGCGGTGTTTCCAGAGATGTTACCCGTTGTTATCTTTCACCATTTGACCATTTTTTTACCTTGAAAAACTCTTGGCATAAGGTAATTCACGATGGGGATACCGGCGAAAAGAGAGGCGAAACAAGCGGTGAGGGGTCCAGTTTCGCGAAAGCGAAAAGTGGAAAGAATCTGGGTGGGGGCCCCGGATTTTTCCAGCCGGCAGGACCCCGGGTGATTTTTTACGTCTCTTTTCGGATTTGGAATTTTGAATTCGGAATTCCTGACGTGAGAATTGCGGCCTTGGCAGTACGCGCTATTCCGGCTATCCTGTTACATCTACAGAATAGCATGGGGGAAATTATGATTCCGGTACAGGACAAGGCTATACTTAGGGAGCTTGCCAAACAGGTCAGAGACCTGGCGGCCCTTGACATCAATAAAAAACGCATCGCCCGTATCAGGGACATGCACGGCCTTAAACCGGGCCGCCCCCCGGTCTGGATCGACGAAATACCCTGGCACGAGATGGACATCGGCGGGGAGCTTATCCTGCGCTGCGAATCCGGGGAAGGCCGGGATATGGAACAGCAGTTCCGCCGCGTCCTTTACCGCTGGAAGTACATCCAGGTGGATATGGTGGTGGAGGACACCTTCTATGTCCCCAAAGCCTTTACCGATTCGGGCATTGGGATTGAAATAGCGGAGGAAACCCGGGCCACCAATACGGCCAACAACATCATATCCCACCACTACGAAGACCAGCTTGACAGCGAAGAAAAAGTCGATGCCCTGAAGATCCCGGTTATCGAGGCCCGGCCCGAAACGGACCGGAAGAACCTTGAAGACGCAATGGAAGTCCTGGACGGCATACTCCCGGTAAAACTCCGGGGCCACGGCATCTACTATGCCCCCTGGGATGTTATTGCCAGGTACAGGGGTATGGAGAACTGCCTGGTCGACATGCTCACCAACCCTGAGCTTATTCATAAAACGGTTGAAAAGTTTATCCGCATCTATACGGCCCGCTATGAACAAATGGAAGCCCTGGGACTTTTGGATTTTAATATTCCCTCTCTCCACTGCACGCCGCCCTACTGCGGTGAGTTCCCGGCAAAAGACTGGGACGGCGGCAGGGTACGATTCAAAGATATTTGGTTCCGGGGTATGGCCCAGCTTTTTTCCTCCGCATCCCCGGAAATGCAGGACGAATTCAACCTGCAATACATGCGGCCTTTCATGGACCGCTGCGGCCTTTCCTACTACGGCTGCTGCGAACCCCTGGACCGTTTTATCCCCTACCTGAAAAAAGTACCCAACATGCGGAAAATCGGCGTCAGTCCCTGGGCAAACGTCCGCTCCTCCGCGGAACAGATGGGGGGCAGTTACGTCTTCGCCCGGAAGCCCAACCCCGCCAATGTGGCCCGGAACTTCAGCAAAGCGGTGGTGGAGCAGGAGATAACCGAAACCATCGAAGCCTGCATGGAAAACAAATGCCCCTACGAATTTGTCCTTAAAGACATCAGCACTGTGGGCGGTGATCCCCGCAACCTTATCGACTGGGCCAGGACAACAACGGAAGTAATCGACCGGTATTACTGAAATTTCCTCCCGGGGAATTTTGGGGGCAGAGGGGGGTATTTTTTCATATCAAGACATTTCTTCTGCCTAAAAAGCCTGCCCGGATCTTCGATTCATTCCAGGGGGGAATTATACCACGATAACGTCAATTCCGGTTTTTCTAAGCAAGGTCAGATCGTTTTTTTTGATATTGCAGTCAGTTACCAGGATGTCGATTTTGGAAAAATCGCAGAAAAAATAAAACGCCCTGGTTCCAATTTTTGAACTGTCGGCAACTACAATCTTTTTTTGAGAATTTTGCAACATTCGATTTTTTATTTCCGCCTCCTGGGGAATAGCGGAAAAACAGCCTTCCCCCGGGACAAGTCCCGAAACGCCGATAATTGATTTGTCGGCCCGGTAATTGGAAATAGCCGACTCTGTAGCGTTGCCCATGAGGGCGTTGGTCTCCTTAAAAAGTTCACCACCGGTCAGTATCACCTTGCTGTCCTCCAATTCCACCAAAAGTTCGCCGATAGTCAGAGTATTGGTAACAATCAGCAGATTCCGTTTACCGGTAAGCTGCTGGGCAACCTTGGTTGTGGTACTGCCCCCATCGATCATGATACTTTCACCATCTAGAATCATCTGGGCGACACACTGGGCTATCCGTTCCTTTTCTTCCTCGTTTTGGCACAGACGGGTTTGGAGAGAACTCATCTGCCAGATGGATCGTTTTTCCCGCTTAATAGCGCCGCCGTGGGCCCGGTACAACAACTCCTGCTTCTCCAGAGCAAGTAAATCCCGCCGGATAGTCATTTCAGTAACATTAAAAAATCCGGAAAGCTCCTCAACCTTGACCCGGCCTTTTCGGTTGATGTGTTCAATTATTTTTTGCTGCCGTTCTTCGGTGAAATCTTTGTTTTTCATTCCAAATCTACCGGATACCATCATATATTATACCTGAAAAACACCAGAGTGTCATCACGAGATTCCAGGGTATCGGCGTGTGCTCGTTTATGGGGGCGCATTTTTATGTGCCGCCGGAAGTTCCTGCGGCACGTAAAAACCGGGCTTTCCGCTCCAATCTTTTGCCGCCGGCCGGCGGCAAAAGTATTTCCGCTGCAATCCCTTGCGCGGAAGAAAAATTTCCTCTAAAAACGGTGCGTTAAGATCCCCGGCAGAACGCCCGGACGGGATATGATCAGACCTTATGGTCGCTCATACACATGATGATATGCTGTTTTGCTATCTCAATCATCTTATCCCGTGAGGGTGCAAGGAGCTTCATCAGGTCCAATTCCCCAGGATTGGCATGTAAGGTCGCGGTTAAGGTTTCGATGCCGCCCTTCCTCATTACCGTGCTGAAGTTGATCTTGGAAACTCCCATGGTTATCGCCTTCCGCAGATCTTCTTCAGGGATGCCGGTCCCGCCGTGCAGTACCAGGGGGATGCCGGTTCTCCTTTCGATCTCCGCGAGGATATCAAAACGCAAGGCCGGTTTACGTTTGTAAAGGCCGTGAGCGTTTCCAATGGCCGCGGCGAAACAATCAACCCTGGTTTCCTTAACAAACCGTTCACATTCATCGGGATTGGCGATCCCGATGAGATCGTTTTTTTTCCCTTCCGGGCTGTCCTCCGCCTGTCCGATGACGCCGACTTCACCTTCCACGGATACCCCGCAGGCATGAGCCGCCTCAACAACCTTCCGGGTATTCGCGATATTTTCCTCCAGGGGAAGAGCGGAACCATCATACATTACCGATTTGAACCCGTAGGCAAGGCAGCGCACCGCTTCCTCATAACTTGGGCCGTGGTCCAGATGTATCCCCACAGGGATAGACAGCTTTGCCGCCAAGGCGCTTATCATGGCAACAAACACATGGCCGTCCATGTAGTCCACTTCGCTTTTTGCCGCCTCAACGATTACCGGGGCCTGTAATTCTGCCGCCGCCCACAAAATAGCCTGGGTATACTCAAGGTTATTGGTATTAAAGGCGGCAACTGCGTAGGAACCCTTTTTCGCCCGGTCCAGCAATTCTTTATTAGTTACGATACTCATCGGTATCCTCCTCGCGATATGATGACACTTTATAATAATGCCGGCAAAAAACCGCCGGCAAAGGTATCCCCTAACCCAATGGTAGTTACATTTTTTTCAGGAACCAGAAAGGAAGGGACGCAGCATACCCTGTCCCCCAAAAGGGCCTGTATCTCCCCGGCGAAAGCGGTTCCCCGGTCTTCTCTGGGCAAGGCGCCGGTCCCGGCATAGTCCTTGCAGGTGAAGTCATCCCCAAACCGGAACCGGGCGGTAGCCATCGTGATCCCTCCCAGGAGGGGGCCGGCATAGTCCCCCGCGCCGCCGGCGGGGCAGTAGGCCAAGGCCCAATACCGGGTATGCAGTATCAAAGCAGGACAGGGTATGATCCGGTAAAGATCCTCCAAAGCGGAGGCAACTGTTTTGGAATCGGTCAGCGCCAGGGGCTGTCCCAGGTAGCCCTGCATTTCATCCTCGTTCAAACTGTAAATATCAATATATTTTAGAAGAAAACGCCGTACAATGGCGCTTATCCCCTCCCGGTGAAAACCGCTGTCCTCGTAAAAGACCAGGATTTTTTTGGAAAGACCTTCCAGCATAACCCGCAGTTGTTTTAGCCGTTCCTCCAGGAGGGAAATATCCTGCATGGTGTTGAACCCCGAGATGAGAAACACCTTCGCGTCCTGAAGCAGGGCAGGAAGATCGGGGTGTAAACACATAAGGGCATTATCCGGATCGTTTGTATAGATGATCCGGTTGGGCCTGACCGTTTCAATATGAATATCCCCCGCGTCCAGACGGACGCCGGCGTTAAACTGAATAATAAGATGAGGGTAGGAACTGATCCCACGGTTGCTGCAAAGCCGGGGACAGCCGGCGGGAAGAAGCCGCTCCACATGCTCGTTCATCGTAACCAGATGGACGGCGGAGGTATAACCCAGCTTCCACATGGCAATGGCCGCCCGTACCGCAGTTCCTCCCAGGGTTATCTTTTTTTCAAAGGAACCGGAAAAACCTTCTATGAGATGAGGATTTTGGACAAACCGTTCTCCACCGGAGCTGTTTCTGACAAACCCCAGAATGGATGCAAGCAGATTCCGGGGGGTGTTGATTTCAATATCCCGGTTGATTTCCGAAGCGGAGAGATCGGCATCTCGAATCAGCCGCTCTAACAGCGCGGAATCCCAGCGAATCTCGTAATCAATGTTGTCGCCAAGGCCCAGGACGATTTGTTCACCCATGATGGTTCAACTATAGCCAAAACGCAGATGTGCGTCAAGTAATAACATAAAAAAACATATTTTTAGTTTGTTTGTGTTTTTTTCTTGACAGATGTAAAAATGCGGATATATACTAATCCTTAATCATCGGGATGAACGGTTCATCCCAACTTTAAGACAAGAAGGAGTTCTGTATGAAAAAAGCTATTGCTTTGTCGTTGGCTTTATTATTGACTTCAACGGCGCTGTGGGCCGCGGGGAGGAGTGAATCTCAACGCGGCGGAGACACGGTAACCATTGAGTTTATTCAGTGGTGGGAACCGGAACTGCCGGCGGGGTCCTTCAGGGCGATCCTCGATCAGTTTGAGGCCCAAAATCCTGGAATCAAGGTTAAACTTATCAGCGGCCCCTATTCCAATACTCGGGACCAGATTGTTATCGGCGCAGCCGCAGGGACATTGAGTGATGTGGTGGGCCTTGACGGCGCGTGGGTCAACGATCTGGCGAAGCAGGGGGCTATCACTTCCCTGGACAGTTTGATGGCTTCCACCAATTTTGATCCCAACCAGATCGCGGCAATTATCAAACTTGACGGAAAGAGCTATATGTTTCCGGTCGCCTCCTTTGTGTATCCCATATTCATAAACCTGGATCACTTCCAGGCGGCGGGTATCGCCAATCCGCCTCAAACCCGGACCGAATTCCTCCAGGCCGCCCGGAACCTTACCGACGCGTCCCGGAACCAATACGGCTGGGTTCTGCCCCTTTCCCTGCAAAGCCCCAACGGGGTTCAAAACGACATTATGTCCTGGGTTTGGGCGGCGGGAAAAAGCATGTTGAAAAACGGCCGTCCGGATTTGACCAACCCGGATGTTATCTCTGCCCTCAAGTTTGTCGAAAGCCTGTACAAGGAAAACCTGATCTCTCCGGGGACCTTTGCCAAACAGGAACAGGACAAGGTGGAAGAATTTGTGAACGGCAGAATAAGTATGACGATTTCCTCTCTGGCTCATATCAACATGATCCGGGAGCGGAATCCCGGCTTGAATTTTACTATCAGCGCCCTTCCCGCCACCGATGGTTATACTGGACGCCGGGGCCTGCCCTATGCGGCATGGGGTATCGGAATCAGCGAAAAAAGCCAGCACAAGGCCGAAGCCTGGAAACTGGTGTCCTACCTGATGAGTCCCGAGGTAAACAGCAAGCTGGTCTCCATTGCCCACGCTTTCCCCGGAAATGTAAACGCCAAACCGGATTTTGTTGAATCCGACGAGCTTTATTCAAAAGCATTCGAGATCTTCCGTTCCGGTTACCTGGCCAATGAATTCACCGGACTTCCGGTGGCGGAAGAACTGATGAGGATGTTTGACGAGGAAATTCAGCCCATGCTTGACGGCAGACAAACCCCCGAACAGGCAGCCGCGAATGCCCAGAAAAAGTGGGAAGCCGTATTTTAAGAATAGAGTTGTTCGATAACATTGTGTTATCGAACAACTCTCATGAGCTACTCCGCCGCAGAGCGGTGGGGGAGCAGACCCCCATCGAATGATGAAAATCTCTCCCAAAATTCAGTTGTTTTAGGGAGAGATTCCGGGATACCCGGGCTTCCGGGATACCCGGGCTTCCGGGTATCTCCAAAAGCGCTTTTCAGGTAAAGGGGCCTTAGGTTGAATCAGAAACGGAAAAAAACTATCTTATACATTATCAAAAAAAAGAGCGTTCCCTATGGGTATCAATTACCCACCTTGTTGCTTCTGGCCCTGTTGATGCTGATTCCTATCATTATGGTGATCAGGTATTCCCTCTACGATAACGTGATCATGAACCCGCGCCCCGTTTTTGTGGGGCTTAGGAATTATATTTCTATTATAAATGACGAAACCTTTAGAATTTCCCTGGTCAACACATCGTATTTTACCGTAATGAGTGTTGTCTTTCATCTGATTTTGGGAATGGTTTTTGCCTTGCTTCTGAATTCCAAAGTGGTCTCTCCGGTATTGCGGAGTTTGTTCCGGGTGTTCTACATAATTCCCTGGGTTTTTACCGCCACCATTATCGCGATTATTTGGCGGCTGATTCTGAATCCAAGCGGTGTCATCAATTATTTGTTACAAGTGTTCCGCCTGGTTACTACCAATGTTGAATGGTTTGGTTCTACCAGAACCGCCCTGCACGCGATAACATTTGTCAACATTTGGGCGGGATACCCCTTTTACATGGTCAGCCTTTTGGCGGGTCTTCAAGGGATTCCGGAAGATCTGTATGAAGCTGCGACTATTGACGGAGCCAGTGATCCGCGGAAATTCATCTCCATCACCATACCCCAGCTTCTACCAATTATTGTTAGTATTTCGATGCTGGATTTTATCTGGACTACCCAGGTTTTTGCCCTGGTCTGGATGACCACCGGGGGAGGTCCCATCCACGTTACCGAAGTTTTGGGGACCTACACTTATAAGCTGGCTTTTAGCCGGTACCAATTCTCCGCCGCCTCCGCAAGTGCGGTTATTATCCTTATTATTTCTATGATTACGGCGTTTTTCTACATTCGGCGCCAAAAAGCGAGGGACTGATATGGTTATCCATCATAAAAAACTTGTCCGCTGCCTTATTTATGGGGGGCTTCTCGCAGGACTGGTATACGCCTTTTTCCCGGTACTGTGGATGTTTTTTGCTTCCCTAAAATCGAATACTGAAATTTTTTCCCTGCCTCCCCGCCTTTTACCCAAGGAATTTACCCTGCGGTCCTATAAAAACATTTTTTTTGATCCGGTAAAGGTCAGGTTTTTTCTGAATAGCTATTTAGTCGCCCTGCTGGTAACTGCTTTTTCCCTTCTGGTAGCGATTCTTTCCGGGTATAGTTTCAGCCGCCATAAGTTCCGGGGCAAATATATCTTGAACCTTTTTATCATCGCCACCCAGACGGTTCCGCCCATTACCTTGTTGATACCTTACTTTGGGATTGTAGTGGCCTTGGGGCTCTACAATACTTATCCAGCCTTAATATTGACCTATATGGTTTTTACCCTGCCTTACGCCATATTGATGATGACCGGGTATTTCAATACCTTGCCCAAGGAACTTGACGAAGCGGTTATGGTTGACGGGGGATCAAACTTTTTTGCCCTTTGGCGGGTATTGGTGCCTAACGCTGTTCCGGGGATTGTCGCCACCGGAGTATACACCTTCCTCCTTTCCTGGAACGAATTTCTCTTTGCCCTCACCCTGACCAAATCGACGGAGATGCGGACCGTTCCTGTTGGGATTCAAATGCTCATGGGACAGCATGCTTATGAATGGAACGAGATGATGGCTATGGGCATTCTGGGTTCCCTCCCCATCCTCGTGTTCTACCTTCTGGCTCAACGATACTTCCTCGCGGGAATGACCGCCGGCTCAGTGAAAAGCTGATATCCAGGCAACAATGGCATACCCCCGTCATAAGCAATTTTTAGTTTTTTCAAGGGGGTGAGAAGACGCCCGATAGATGTGACAAGGGGCGGCGGTTTCGCTAAAGTGAAAAACGGAAAAAAGAGAGGGGGACCCTGTTGGGACACCCAGCAAAGCCCCCGGACCGGTGAGGGGGTCGAGAAATTAAGGTAACACGGTATGAGGCCAGGAAAAATAACAATGAGGAGAACCAGATAAAGGGCCGGGACTCTTTTTTCCCGGCCGGCAGGAAAGCCGGTGATTTTATAGGCGTCTTTTCCATCGAAAATTTTGTAAAAGTAAAATTGCTGATGAGAATTGCAGCGGTCCTTGACGGCGCACCGGGAAAAAGCTAGAGTAAATGAAATGATCTTGTGGCCTGTTTAGCGCATATTTGTTATAATGTTGTGCAATTCCGGGTCCGGCAGCAGGTTTTGTATGGCACAAGGGGCGCATTTAAAAGAAATTCTGGACTTTGCCCAACTGCAAAAACTCTTTGGACATTTTTCTACCGTAACCGGCCTGGATGTTGCACTGTTTGATGTTTCCGGGACCGAACTTCTCAACGGCAGAAAGGCGGACACAATCTGCAATGCCGCAAAAAATTGTCAAAAATGCCGGGAGATGATCGCCTACGGCGGGGTTATGTCTTCCAAGCTGGGGGAGCCTTATATCTTTGCCTGCGGCTGCGGTCTTATCATGTGTTCTTCCCCCGTGATGTATAATGACCTGCTTGCCGGTTCCATTGTCTGCGGCCCGGCCCTGCTGTGGGAGGCGGACGAAATTGCCCTGTCGGAGATTGCCGAAAAAACCGAAAAGATGGGCATACGGATCGGGGCCGGTGATTTTCTTGAACGCACTCCCGCGTGCAGCTGCGTGAACGTTACCAGCGCGGCCCAAATTCTTTTTATCATCGTGAACAGTCTTACCCGTGAACACAGCGTTTACCTGAAACAGCGGGCCCGGATTACCGAACAGCAGCGGCGGATATCGGAACTTATTCTTGACAGCAAATTCGCCGCCGCCGGTCTTATTGAAATGGAAAAGCGCGCGTCCGCCCTGGCCTATCCCTATGAAACGGAGAAGGAACTTATTGCGTTTGTCCAAAACGGAAACAAACCGCAGGCCGCCAATATTCTAAATACCCTGCTCAGTGTAATCTTCTGCTTTGCCGGCGGAAACATAGATACCATCCGGGTGAGAATCTTTGAACTGGTAGCTTTTCTGTCCCGGGCTGCGGTGGAAGCGGGGGCGCCGCTGCGGGAAGTGAATACCATCACCAGGGAATCCTTTGAAATTTGCGAGGACAGCACGGATTTTGAACGGCTCTGTTTTCTTACCACCCAGGCAATGGAGCGTTTTATCGACACGGTACACCAGAACCGCGGCGAAAAGCAGACCAGCGAACACCTGAGCAAAGCAATCGGCTACATTGCCCGGAATTACGCCGGCGATCTCAGTTTGAGCAACGTGGCGGCCAGGGTCTTTGTCAGCGAATACTACCTGAGCCACCTTTTTAGAAAGGAGATGAACACGACATTTTCAAACTATGTATGCAGAGTCCGAATCGACAAGGCGAAGGAATTTCTTAAAAGCGATAAGCTGACTCAGATACAGGAGGTCGCCGGAAAGGTCGGGTTCAACGATGCCAACTACTTCGCCAAAATATTCAAGAAAACAACCGGCGTAACCCCCAAGGAGTACCAGTCGTTTTTCTGCGCATAAGGCCCGGCGGCTTTTTTTGAGCAACATTGTCTTATTTTTGAGCAAATAATTTATAGTAATCCCTCTGATAGTCTTTATAATGAGGAGATGCGATACGGGGGATACGATGAGTATGAAAACCTTTAACACAACTGTCTACCAGGATTTGGACTCTTTTATTTACGGGAAGGCCAAATATCCGGTAAACCTGAAAAACGGTATGTCTATCGGCGGCGGAACCGTATATCCTGAAATTAACTTTACCCTGCCTCCCATGACTATCGACAAGGATACTATGCCGAAGGTCATAGAGAACTACCGGGAGATTATCACGGGAATCTGTGAACGGGCAAAGGACCTTTATGCGCCGGGTTTTGTGGCGGAGATCGAAACGCTGCCGCCCATGACCTTTAACCCCGAATGGGGGGCTGATGTTGCCGCAACCGTTATCGATATTATCAAGGACTACGGGGCCAAATACGGCGTGAAGGGGGCGGTACGGATTACCCCCAACGATATCCGGGAAGGTCCCGATCTGGAGCATATGTGGCACGGCAGGCACTGGGAGGCGATCCTTAAAACCTTTGAGGACTGCGCAAAGGCCGGGGCCGATTTTCTTGCCATTGAGTCAGTCGGCGGCAAGGAAGTCCACGATGACGCCATTATGTACGGGGACATCAAAAAATCGATCTTTGCCCTGTCGGTTCTGGGATGCAAAGACATGGGAAAACTGTGGACCCGGATTGTTGCTATTGCGGAGAAAACCGGCACGATCCCCTCGGGGGATACGGCCTGCGCCTTCGGCAATACGGCCCTGGTCCTGGCCGACAGGAACTATGTGTCCAAGGTCTTCGCCGCCACCGTCCGGGTGATGACGGCGGTCCGTTCCCTGGTGGCCCTGGAATGCGGCGCCCGGGGTCCTCACAAAGACTGCGGCTACGAGGGGGTGTATATCAAAGCTATTACCGGTACGCCAATCTCCACGGAGGGGAGGACCGCCGCCTGCGCCCATCTTTCCCCTCTGGGTAATGTCGCCGCGTGCCTTGCCGATCTTTGGAGCAATGAATCGGTGCAGAACATAAAGCTGCTGGGGGGCATGGCGCCGACCGTCAGCTTTGAACAGTTATGCTACGACTGCCGCCTTATGAACGGGGCGTCCGCCAGGGGGGATGATACGGCCCGGCTGCTCCGGGATCTTCATGCGGATTCCGATTCACAACTGGACCCCCAGGCCTATGTACTCCGGCCCGACGTGGTGCTGGATATTTCTAAAAAGCTGGCGGCCGAAACAGGATACTACCGGCGGACAAAGAAGGCGGCGGAACTTGCCCTGGAAGCAATGGCCGAAGGGCACAAAAACGGAAGGCTCAACCTGCCGGACCGGGAGATTGCCGCCCTTGAAAACCTGCGGGAGGATGTTGCCGCCCTGCCGTCCGGGGAGGGGCAGCTTATTGATGAAGTTATCGGAACCTGTGAAAAACTCGATCCCAAAAAATACGACATGTAAATGAAAATACGACTGCTAAACAACGATGCTGTCTGCGAGGCGGAGAACAACGAGACCCTGCTTGCCGCCCTGGTCCGGGGGGGAATCGTAATCGACGCCCCCTGCGGCGGCCGCGGCCTCTGCGGAAAGTGCAAGGTCCGTCTGATCGACGGCAAAGTGAGGTTTCCGGCGGGGCAGACTCCCCCGGGGGATATTCTGCCGGCGTGCCGGGGGATTCCCGAAACCGGCCTGACGATTGAACTTCTTGCGGACGATGGTTTTGTGCAGAACGAGGTTGATGCGGCGGCCGGGACGGTGAAGACCCCCGCCCGGGCCGGCATGGCGCTGGACCTGGGAACGACCACCCTTTCCGCCCAGCTTGTCGACATAGACAGCCATGAAATACTGGACACCCGTTCCGAACTCAACGATCAGCGGGCCTTTGGGGCCGATGTGATGAGCCGGATCAACGCCGCGAGAAACGGGAAGACCGGGGATCTCTTTACCCTGATAAACCGGCAGACGGAAAAGATCGTAAGGTATTTCCGTGAGAAGTGGGGCATATCGAAAATAGAAAGCCTTGTCGTTGCCGGGAACACCACGATGCTCCACTTGTTTACCAACACCGATCCTTCGCCCCTGGGAGAAATTCCGTTTACGCCGGTGTTTCTGGAGATGCGGCGCTTTGGGGGGGGAGAGCTTTCCCTGTCCGTTGAGCAGGTAACAATCCTGCCGTCCATCGCCGCGTTCATCGGCGGCGATATTGTGTCGGGTCTTGCGTCCCTGAATATTCTGGCGGGGGCGGACAACTCCCTGCTTATCGACATCGGTACCAACGGGGAAATTGCCCTGTCCCACGGGGGGCGGATCTACTGCTGCTCCACCGCCGCTGGCCCCGCCCTGGAGGGGGCGGAAATTTCCTGCGGCATGGGCGGCGTTTCGGGGGCCATCAGCAGGATAAGCCGGGAAAACGGAAGCCTTGCCTTCAGCGTCATCGGCGGGGGTGAACCCAGGGGGATATGCGGGTCCGGCCTTATCGACATTATGGCGCTTATGCTGCGGGAGGGAATTATTGATGAAACCGGGGCGCTGGACGACGCGTACGGCGAAGGTCTTGCCTTTACGAGGGAAATTTCCGTCATAAACCGGGACGTCCGGCAATACCAGCTTGCGAAAAGCGCGATCTTTTCGGGAATCAAAATTCTCTGCAAACATGCGGGCCTGGGCCTTGCCGATATTAAAACTGTATACATTGCCGGGGGCCTGGGATTCTTTATTGACAAGGAAAACGCCGTTGCCACAGGACTCCTGCCCCGGGAATTTCTTGATAAAATCGCTGTCTGCGGAAATTTGAGTCTGCGGGGAGCCCTGAACTGTCTTGAAAAAGAGGAATCCTTCCTAGAATGCTGCAAGGACATTATCGCAAAGAGCGTGAGCATCGATCTTGCCGCAGATAGCGCCTTTATGGACGAATTTGCGGAAAACATGCTTTTCCAGTAGACCGATTAGCAGTCAGGCGCCATAGTGTCTGACTGCTGCCGGGCTTATGCGTAGAAGGAGCGGCATACCTCCGCGGCGCTGGCGGCGTCGGGGGTAAAGGCGTCGGCCCCGATCTCATCGGCAAAACTCTGGGTAACCGGGGCGCCGCCGACCATTACCTTTACCCGGTCCCGCAGGCCCGCCGCCTTTAACGCTTCGATTACATCCTTCTGGGCCATCATGGTTGTGGTAAGCAGGGCGGAAAGGCAGACCACCCTGGCATCGGTATTCTTGACCGCATCGATAATTTTATCACTGCCGCAGTCAACGCCCAAGTCCACAACTTCAATACCCCTGCCTTCGATCATCATTTTTACCAAGTTCTTCCCGATGTCGTGGAGGTCGCCCTTTACCGTGCAGATGATCGCCGTGCCGACGGGCTTTACCCCGGCCTCCGCCAGATAGGGCTTGAGCGCGGCGGAAGCGTTGTTCATCGCCCGGGCCGCTATTAACACTTCGGGAACAAAAACTTCACCGCGTTTGAACTTTCCGCCGATAATGCTCATCCCCGCTATCAATCCTTTTTCCAGAATATCCGCGGGGGGAGCTCCCGCGGTAAGGGCGTTTTGAACAGCCGTAACTATATCTTTGGCTTTTCCCCTTTGCAGCAAACCGGAAATCTCATTGAAATTAGCCGAATAATCGCTCATAGTTTTACTCCTGATAGGGTTTAAATTTAAACCTATACTACTTCACCGGAACCCGGGAAGGCATTAACTATTTTGCTGAAAGATAGGATTTTTTTGTCATTTGTTACGGCCCGCCGGCCGGGCTGTTAAAGAGGACCATTGAAAAATAGGTAACCGTATTGGGGCCGTTGTTGTACCTGATACCCGCGGCCCGGCTGAGATCGGTAACGTTGATGCCCGCCGATTCTATTGAAGAGTAAAGTTTTTCGGGAAAACGGCAGGGTTCCGGGTACGCGCAGGGCTTACAGACTCCGCAGCCCCCGGCCCCGTAGACCGGATTAGTCCTGCCGACCACATCATGAATACTCCGGGTGGTATCGTCGTGGATATTCTTTGCCTTTTCCATCCCTTCAAAATCGAAAGAATCTTCAAGATCAAATTTGGTGGTGAACACAAAGGCGTTTTGGTAAGCGCATATTCTGCGTTTTTGATCTTCCATAGTTCCGCTGGCGGGGGGGCAGGACCAGGACCGGTTATAATTCCCGCAGAGATTTGCCTCGCAGGATTTGTACAGCGCCTCCACAAAATTGAGGGCTGATGTAGGGATAACGGCATACTCGAATGCCCGCCCTCCAAGGGCCTGTACAAGAATCTCTTTCATGTCCCCATCCTGTCCATAGGGATAAACTCTAGCGGGGAGCAAAAAAAATGTCAAGACACGGCTAAAGACTTCCAGCCGACAGGGAAGCTGATAAATTTTTTACGGCTCTTTTCGGATTTGGAATTTTGAATTCGGAATTGCTGTTATTGAACAACTCTAATGCTCAATGCCTTTCCAGCGCCGCACCGCCTTGCGGGTGCGTTCCGCGGGCTTACCGTCTGTGTCGGCAAGGATTGTTACCTGCTTTAAGGAAACATGTCCGTCTATCATGGACAAACACTTGCTGTAGTTTTTATATTTGTATGGTAATTCCTAATTCACGAGGACTAAAATACAATGATATATTGTTTCTTTTATTCCCTTTCTCCAATATTTGACTAAAGCTTTCCCCTACGGTTTTACCGACCGCATATCCTATTAATGCCCCGGCTATTGCTTCTGACGCCCAATGTACATCCAGGGTAACTTCGAAACCAATAAGCGCGGCATAAGCGTATACACTTATTTTTAGCAATACATTATCTTTATATATTTCTGATATTGTTGCCGCCGCGGCAAATGCATTGGCCGTATGCCCGCTCGGCCATCCGCCGACAAAATTATTATTAAACCAGTTAAATTCCCCGCTAAAATCATCAGATTCTGAATTTCTTGTATGATCAAGTTCTGTAACAATTCCCGGTAAAACCCTGCCCGTGATCATTTTTAACGGTGTTTGTATTGATAATGTTAATATAAGTGATTGTACCAGTGCTAAACCGGTTATTTGTAATTTTTCATTTTTTGTAAACCTGCCTATAGCATAAGTCATAACCGGCGCTATGGCAGGAACAATATATCCAATGTATAATCCGGGACGTCCAATGTTTGACAGATGCGTATTATCATATACGATATTTCTCCACTTCCAATCGGTTCCTGTCTCTATAAATGCCCATGTTTCCAGGCCGGCGGCAGCAAGATTTAGTCCGTAATTATATACAACGGAATTTAACGCGTTCCGGCCAATATTATGAAATACCAATCCAATCGGGGGGGGGGGGGGGGGGGTAATATCGTCAAATTCATATTTTTCAGCATATTGCCCAAAAAATAAAAAGCAAAACAAAAAAATGCAGATAATATTCTTTTTCATGTTTTCCCCCGTAATTTATAATTTTTGCCGATTTTTTTAATATTTTTTTTGGCAAGGACATAACAACCTCCAGTATTTTACAATGGCCGTTATTTTTAATAAGGCTAAATTTGACTCGTATCGTGTACCCGGAGCC
>JAIRXT010000180.1 GCA_031268125.1 Treponema sp.
TTCAGGATTCAGACGATGACAAGCATCTGCTATTGGGGTTTGACCGTAGTATGAATGGAAGGTAACCATACCCGATATGACCGAAGAAGAATACGACGCGCTTGACGAATTGTGGACAACCAATCCGCCCAAGGTATCAGGGGACGGGAAAAACGGCTTTTTTATGAAGCATAAAGACGAAATCGTTATTCTGGATAACGTTTCCGCTACTTGGCTGCGCCTTAAATCCGAAATCACCCACAAGTCAACTACGGAAATCATTGGCGAACTGGTGCGGGAAAAAATCGCCGCTGCGGAGTAGGCAATGGCGGTAATGCAGGGCTGCCTGGCGCCAAATTTGCCGGCATGGATGGCCGGCAGGACGCCGGCTGAAAAGATTCCTGAAGTTTTTGCTCCGCAAAAACTTCCTGCCGGGGAATGGCATGAATGCCATTCCCCGGCAGCGCAAGGGATAGAAGCGAAAATACTTTTGGCGCAGCCAAAAGATTGGAGCGGATAGCCCGGTTTTTCTGCGGTAAACCGCCTGCGGTGGACCGCAGAAAAATGCGCCCAAAATCTGAGCCAAGGGGTTTGTCTCTAATCGTGGCTGGGATTTTTCCGGACCTTCTCTATCGCCGCGCCAACAGCGCTTTTGACACTTTCACTGTACGCGTCATCGGTCATGGCCTGGGCCGTGTAAAGGGTCCCGAGAAGGGAAAAACGGTACAGTGGTTTTACCGAGTTCAGGGCAACGGCGGCCATGTCCACCACACAATCGTTGCAGATACAGATCTGCCCGTCAAAAGGCTCCAACTGCCGTTCCAATTCATTGAGCACCAGATTTTCCGCTTCGTTTTTTAACAGCTCAAAATCATACTTATTACTAAAAGCCATGCCGCCCCCAAAATGATTTGCAATGATCCCGAAAAGAACCACCGGCTGCCCGGACCCGGCATGATCTCAGGTATCCCGGGTCCATGATTCAAATTTCGCATATTGCGATATAAAGGTCAAATTCACCGTTCCCACCGGCCCGTTCCGCTGTTTGGACAGGATAAGGCTGGTCTTACTCCCGTCTTCCCCGGCGGTCTCATTCGGTTTTTTGTTGGATTCCCGGTCCCGGTGAAGAAACATTACCACATCGGCATCCTGTTCGATAGAACCCGAATCCCGAATCAAAGAAAGGTTAGGCCGTTCCCTTTCCGCCTCCCGGTTCAACTGGCAGAGTACCACGATGGGTATCTCCAGTTCCCTGGCAAGACTCTTGAGGGAACGGGAAATATCCGACATCTGCTCAAAACGGGGGGTGTTGTACTGTTCGGAACTTATAAGCCCCAGGTAATCGATGAACATAATCTCCACCTTTTCCTGGGCACGAATCCGCCGGGCCTGGGCCCGGAGATCCATAAGTTTCATGTTAGGCATATCGACGATATACAGGGGGGCCTCGTAAATATTCTCCGCCGCGTTCAGAATCCCGTTGAATTCCGATGATTTCAAAAAACCGGAACGCAGGGAACTGGCGTTGATCCGGGCTTCCATGGAAAGGAGCCGCTGCATCAGGGCAATGGCGGGCATTTCCAGCGTAAAAAATACGGAGGGTATCTTGTTCCGGACGGAAATATTGGACGCCATAGTCAGGGCCAGGGCGGTTTTTCCGATGGAAGGCCGGGCGCCGATGATGATAAACTCGGCGGGGTGAAAGCCAGAGGTCAGCTTGTCCAATTCCTCAAAGCCCGAGGGAATTCCCGTGTACTCCCTGCTGGACTTGGTGAGTTTTTCGATGATCCCGATGGTCTCGTGAACAACTTCCTTGGCGCTTTGATAGCGGATGGAATTACGGTTATCACTTAGTTCGAAGATCCGCTGCTGGGTTTCTTCCAGAATGATCCGGGATTCCTGAGTTTCGTCGAATACCTTGGCGCTCACTTCCCCGGAGACCCGCAGCAATGCCCGGCGCAGGGAATAAGCCTGGACGGTCTGGGCATAGTAGGCAATATTGCCGCTGGAGGGTACTACCGAAGTAAGGGAGGCCACATAAGCGGCCCCCCCGGCCTGATCCAGTTTCCCCCCCTGCCTAAGCTCCCCGGTAACCGTAAGAATATCTGCGGCCACCCCCTTGTTAAAAAGCCCCAGGATGGCCCCGTAAACCAGATTATTGGCATTGGAATAGAAGTCCCCGGGCCGCAGATATTCAATGGCGGTGGCAATCGCATCCCCGTCCATAAGCATCGCTCCCAGAGCCGCCCGTTCCGCCTCGTCATCGTGGGGGGGCACATTTCCGGCCATTGTTATGCCGGGCTCCCCGCCTCTTCGGAAGCTGCGTCCGCCACAGGGGTCTCTGCCGGGGGAAGCGACTCAGCCGCAACGGCCGCGTCCGCAGCAACGGCGTCTGTAGCGGCGGCGGCAGGGACCGCCTCCGCGGCAGCCTCCGCCGGGGTTTCGGCAGACTGGCCCTCCCCCGCAGTTTCGGCGGGACGGGCATCGGCTTCTCCGGGACGGCGGCGGCGGCCCCGGGCGGGACTCTCCGGCGCCTTTTCAACCTGGCCCTGGACCGTAACTCCCAATTCGGCAACGGCGTTTTCATAAAGGTGTACCGTAACCTTGTATTTGCCCACGCTCTTAAAACTATTCCCCTGCAATTCGATCCGCTTCCGCTCAAGCTGAAAACCCTGACGGGCCAGTTCATCCGCCACGGTCTGGCTGGTTACGGAACCGAAAAGCCTCCCGTTGGCGCCGGCGGGCATGGTAAGCAGGATTTCCAGGGACTCAATCCGTTCTTTGAGCCCCCTGGCGGCGTCGCGTTTTTCCGTTTTCCGCGCCTCAATTTCTTCTTTACGGGAATCAAAAAGCCTTATGGTACTCTCGTTGTAGGGAAGCGCAATTCCCCGGGGAAACAGATAATTCCGGGCATAACCCTTGGCCACATCCTTTACATCCCCCTCCTCACCCAGGGTAGAGAGATCCTTGTTCAAAATAACCTTCATACCAAGCTCCCAAACCAAAAACCGGCGGTTTTCAGTTTCCAAAGAACCGTTTACGGTTCTTTGGATTTGAAGATAGGGCCGCACAAACGGCCCTGAATTTACAGGCTTGGAAAATATTCCCAAAAACGGGAGACCCGTTACGCCGCCGGAGTAGACGGCGGCCTGTCGCGGACGACCCTAAGGGGCGCCCAATGTTCCGCGATACCCAGGAGCAGAAGAAGCCCCAGGGCCACCACGTTAATTCCCGGACTAAACACCACCAGGATGATCCCGATGTTCAAAAGCAGCCGCCCGGCAGGACGGCGGCTCACGGCGAACCGTACAATCCCCAGCCCCTGGGCCAGGTACATCAGGACGCAGAGGATAAAGCAATTCCAGGCCGCCGTCTCCGGCAGGGAAAGTCCCAGAATCCGAAAAAACAGAATCCCCCCCAGGGACAGCGACAATACCCAGATGAGGCCGGCGGGAACATGGAAAGACATAAGGGACCCTTCCCGGCTCCCCTGCCCCCGGCGAAACAGGGCCGTAAGTCCCAGGGAAAACTGCCGGTTGATGAATAAAATCAGCATATAGGCTCCCAGGGCCCCGCCCCGGACCTGAACCAGGTTGAAAACCTGCAGGATCCGTTCCGGGCTCAGTTCCTGTTCCAGCAGGGAGCGCCGGACCGCGTCGGCCCCGGCGGAAGCCGTAACCATAGACGAAAGCAGTTCCGCCTGGGCACGCATCATCTCGCTAAATTCCGCATTCCCCAGCAGGAAACCCGCCAGGGCTCCCGCCAACGCGCCAAGAATAAGCCGGTAGGCCGCCCTGATCCGGAAGATGCCTGCCGGGGGAGGCGCGGCAAGCCAGGTAAAAGCCCCCGCCATAAGGAAAATATATCCCAGATCGGGAAGGAACCGGGCAAGGCTCCGGCCCAAAAACAGGGACAACCCCAGGGTACAAAGCGTATTAAGGAGGGCCGCCAGAAGCGCCCCCGTCCAGGCCGTCCTCCGCCCGAAGGAAAAGCCCAGAAAACCCAGCGGCGCCATGAAAAAAATGCTCAAAAGGCCGCTTTGCATCAAAAAAACGCTTACCAGGGCGCCCAGCAGACAGGGAAGCCCCCCGCCGGGCAGTGAAGAAAAAAATTCCGCCGGAGAAAGGCCCTGCCCCCCGCCGGAATCCTCCCCTCCCCGGGGAGCGGGAGGGCCGAATTCGTCCCCGTTCAACTATTCAGCAACAAAGGGAAGCAAGGCGATGGACCGGGCCTGTTTTATGGCAAGGGCCAGGACCCGCTGGTGTTTGGCACAGGTGCCGGTTATACGCCGGGGAAGAATCTTTCCCCGTTCGGTAATAAAACGCCGCAACACGTCCGCTTCCTTGTAGTTGATCCTGAGTTTCTGGACGCAGAATTTACAGACCTTTTTTTTGAAGTAAACCTTTCCCTTGCCGCGGCCGCGATCTTCACCGTCCCGGCCATCCATATCCGCGCCCCGGTCCTGCCGGGGGGGCCGATCTTCCGTGTATTTTTCTTCAGACATATACTACTCCTCTGATTACGATCCGGTATAACACAAAATCCCGGCCGTTAAGCCGCGGGGCAAAACCCCGCGCAGGCCGGACCCGCCGCACGCTTAAACACAAAGCGCGGCAAACTGCTAGAAGGGAATATCATCGGCAAAGCCGTCATCGGCAGCCCGGGGCGGGGGAGCTTCCTGTCCCCCTGAACCCCCTCCCGGAGCATATGCACCTTGGTTATAACTACCCTGGGCTCCGCCCGAACCGCCCTGGCCGCCGGAATACCCTCCGCTGCCGGAGTTTCCGCCGCCCCCGCCCAAAAGCTGGAGGTTATTGGCCACAATCTCCACACGGGCCCGGTTCTGGCCGTCTTGCTGCCAGCGATCCTGCCGGAGTTCGCCCTCTATACCCACCATTTTACCCTTCAACAGGTACTGGTTCAGGGACTCCCCCTGCCGGCCCCAGAGGACAATGTCAAAAAAATTGGCCTCGTCCTCCCATTGATCGCCGTTTTTACGGCGGCGATTCACGGCAAGGGAGAATTTACAAACCGCCTGTCCGCCGGAGGTATACTTGAGTTCCGCATCACGGGTCAGCCGGCCCACCAGGACCACATGGTTCAAATCTGCCATTACCCTAACTCCGCCATAACAAACCCGCCGGTACAACGACGTTTCATGATTATTCCTCCAATCTCACGAAGAGGTATTTAAGGATGTTGGCGTTCAGCTTAAAAACCCGGTCAAGCACGGCGATTTTTGCAGGATCCGCTTTCAGGGTAAAAAGCACGTACTTACCCCGCTTTCTTTTTTTAATCTCATAGGCAAGATCCCGATCCCCGGTTTCGTCGGTTTTCTCGATCTCCGCCCCGTTGGCGGCCAGGTCGCTTAACAAAAGCTCCCGGCCCGCCCTGTGCTGGTCCTCTTCCAATGGGAAGATTACCGTTAATTCATAACGGCGCATGGACCCTCCTTGCGGACAAGTTTTCCCCTGCGCTACGGCAGGGCGCCTTGGCCCGTCAAAGACGGACAAAGAGGTTCGTCTACCATAGCAAAACGCCCCCTTTCCGTCAACGAGCCAATTCAAATATCCGGCAATTTTACTTTAATTACCCTATTTTTGTAAAGGTAACATTAGAGTTGTTCGATAACCTTTAGTTATCGAACAACTTCCTTAAAAAAACTGCAAAAGGCTTAGCCTTTTGCGAGACTTGTTCAACAACCGAAACCCGGCAGAGTTCAATAAAAAGGTTGTTGAACAAGTCCATTGCCGTCAAGCATCAAATTCCTGTACGGTTATTGCCGGTATTACCGATAATTAGAAGTGTATGAACAAACGTATTAACCTGCAGGATA
>JAIRXT010000026.1 GCA_031268125.1 Treponema sp.
ACCTCGTTGGAGCAGCCGCGGGAAGTCGCCATGATGGCCCGCCTGGCAATGGTCCTAAAGCAGGGTTCCAGGTAGCCAAGTTTTACCACCACCAGCGGGTATTCCGCCGCGTTAATCCCCAGGGCGGGGAGCAGTTCTTCGTCCCCAAAGCCGATGTGCTTCGACGTAATGCTGAAAAGGATGTTGCGCCAGGCCGCCAGAACCAGGATTGAATGGTGGGGGCCAAAATCGCCGATGATTTTTTTTACCCGTACCCGCAGGGGAATCTTCTTGCCGTTAAGCCTGTCCCAATTGCCCCCCAGCGTAATGTCAAGTTCCGCCCCTTCCCCGGCTTTTGCGCAGGCCGCCGCCGCCGCCGCATCGTAGAACCCGGAGTAGAGCAGGGGGCCGGGGAGCCGGTCCGCCTGGTCTATCGTGGCAAGGATCTCTTCCAGCAGTTCCGTGGCGTCCCCTGCGGCTCCCGCCGTGGGGTTATCCCCGGAATCCGAAACAAAGACCGGCCCCCCTTCCGGGACCGCTTTGTAGGCAACGGCCAGGGCTTCTTTGGAATTGTAGTACTCCGTGCGAAAGCTGAATTCCCCCCGGCGGCGCCAAAATTCCTCCGCCAGTTCCCGGGCGCCCGTATCCGCAACGGCTTTATGTTCCTCAAAGGCGGAAACCAGAACGGTAACCGCATTGTACTCGCAGTCCGCCCAGGGGAAACCCAGCAGCAGGGAGGCCGCCCCCACGGCGGGCCGGTCCGGGGCCGGTTTTTCCAGTTCTTTACAGGCCGCTATAAGCGAACACATGGGTTCCGCGGCGGTCTCCGATTTTTCCCCCGCTATCATCACCGGGATACTTTGGGAGGCGGTGTAGAGCTTCTTCCCGGTAGCAAGGGATTCCAGCAGCATTTTTGCCGCCAGTACGCCCGTTTCAAAACTATCGACATGAGGGGCGGTTTTGTATCCGGCAAACGCGTCAACGGCCCGTAACAGGGCCGGCGTAATGGTGGCGTGCATATCCAGGGATGCGGTAAAGGGGATTCCGGGGAAAATTTCCCGCAGGGCGCCGCAAAAATCCCCCTCGGCACAGAGGTTCCCTTCTACCTTCATGGAACCGTGGAGGGCCAGGCAAACGCCGTCTACAGGCCCCTGCCGCAGGGCCTCCCTGGCCCGGTCCAGCAATTCGGCCTTAAGACTCCGGTAAAAAGCGGCGGAAACTACCCCGTTGGGCACCGCCCTGGCCTGTATGGTGGGGACAAGTTCCGCCCCGCCGCTTTTCAGTGTTTCGATGATCCCCGCGGCGGAATAACGGGAGAACTTACTGTTTTCGATAAGTTCGTTTCCCCGGAGGACGATAAAATCGTCTTCCCCGGTGATGATAGGGTTCAAAGAATTGGACTCGTGGCCAAAGCCGCCGATTAAAATCCTCATAGATTACTCCTTCAATGCGCCTTCGCCAAAACCTTTGATAAGGTGGGAGTGGAAGGCAATGTAAAAAACAAGCATGGGCAAAAAGCCAATCACCAAGGCGGCGTACTGCAGGCCGTACTCGGTCATGCGCTTCCCTGCAAATATTGTTATCGCCGGCGGCAGACTTTTCAATGCCTGGCTGGAAGTAAACACAAAAACAAAGAGGAATTCGTTCCAATGCCCCAGGAACGAGAGAATTCCCATCGTGGCGATTACCGGCGTGGAAAGGGGCACGATCATACGCCAGAAGATATAACGGTATTTGGCGCCGTCAATTTCCGCAGATTCAAGCAGGGCGTCCGGTATGCTCCGCACATAAGAAAGGGCAATCATAATGGACATGGGAAGGCTAAAGGCCACGTAGGGCAGAATAATCCCCAGCCGGGTGTTGACAATGCCCAGCCGCACTTCCACCAGGAACAGGGGGATGATTACCGCGTGGACCGTGAGCATAAGCCCCAGGGCAAAGGCGCTGATAAAGAAATTACTGCTCTTAAAGTGGAATTTGGAAAGCCCGTAGGCCGCCGCCAGGGCGATAAAGATCCCCAGGGCCGTGGAGATAACAGAATAAAAAACGCTGTTGAACAGGGCCGGCCCCATACCCGCCATTTCCCAGGCGGTAACGTAGTTGTATAAGGTCGGAGCCTGGGGCAGGGCCAGAGGATGCTGCATAATCTCCCTGTTCGGCTTAAGGGAAGAATACCCAAGCCAGACCAGGGGGAATATCGTAAGAACAGCGAACAACAGCATCAAAATATAGGAAACTATCCGCCAGGACAGGGGCGCTTTCCGCAGTGCCGAACCGTTTTCCATGCTATTCCACCTTAAAAATTTTCGTTACCCCCCTGGTAAGGAGCAGGGATAGCACAATGAAGAAGATAATAATAATGGCAAGGGCGCTGCCGTATCCGTAATTCTGATAAACAAACGTGGAGTTATACATATACACGGCAATAACTTCGGTGTAATGGGCCGGCCCGCCTCTGGTCATAGAATAAATCAGATCAAAGCTCTTAAAACTTCCTGAAATTGCCAATACCGAATTGATAAAGATAACATAACCCAGCATGGGCATGACGATGCGCAGGAAAATGGTTCCTTCCCCCGCGCCTTCTATCTGGGCCGCCTCTATTGCCGAGTTGGGGATTCGCTGCATGTTGGCCAGGAAAATAACCATATACAAACTGGTATGCTGCCAGAGCAGCACGAACATGATTGGAATAATGGCAAAGTTTTTATTTTCGACAATGGTCATAATATAATCCCTGTTACCCGACAGGAAACGGATCAATGCCGTAAAAATGCCGACCGGAGAAAATATTTGATTCCAAAGCTGGGCAATAATGACCGAAGAAATCGTGATGGGAAGGAAGATCAGAACTTCGAAAAGATTATACTGCCGTACTATCTTCCGGTACAGGATATAGGCCAGGAACATCCCCAGAGGTATCTGGCCAAAAACCGAAACCAGGACAATCATAATGTTGTTTCTTAGGCCGATGTGGAAAACGGGGTCCGTAAACATCCTAGCATAGTTCCCCAGCCCTACAAATTCCATAGGGCCGTAACCTTTCCACTGGGTAAAACTTAAAAACGCACTGAAAAAAACAGGGACAACCATCATGCTCAGGTAAATCATAAAAGCGGGCAGCACAAAGCAAAGATAGCTGATCTTTTTTTGAAGCCGGTAATCCATAACGCCCTGGTTATCTGGTTAGGGCCTTACCGGCCCCCGGGGACACCCCCGTCTATAATGCGGCGGAACCCGTTGTCCGGGCCCCGCCGTTGTCCTTACTTTTTGCGGCTGGAATCGTTAACCGCAACCCACGCTTCGTATTCGTTGGCAACCTGCTGGGAGGTCTTGTCCCCAAGTATTACCGCCTGAATACCGGGGTTAAGGATGTTGTTGACCCCTTCCCCGTCCATTTTTGCATCAAGAACATAACCCATAGACTGGTTGTTTATCAGGTCAATGTACTGCCTGTTCAGATTATCCACATCGTATTGGGAAAGGTCCAGTTTGTAGGTAACGACATTGCCGTACTTCATCATCTGGTCCATCCCTTCCTGTCCGTAGATATAATTCAGGAAGGTCCAGGCGGCGTCGGCCTTGGCCCCGCTCAGGCCGGCGTTTATTGCCAGAGCCTCCCCCAGGGTGGCCGCGCTGGAGCCGTGGGTAACTTCCCCGGCAATTTCCGGGAACGCAATCGCCTGGTACTGGTCGTAATCTTCCCTGGAGGCGGCGCCTATTAAGGCCGACTGGACCCAGCCGGACTGCAGCAGGTATACCGCCCGGTTTTGGGTAAAGGCGCTGATGGCGTCTCCGCCGCTTAACTGATTCGTCCCGGCGGGGAGCAGTTGGGTGTCTATCATCCGTTTGATCACGGCGAGGGCGTCAACAAAGGGCTTGTCGGAGAATTTCGCGGTCCCCGCCATAGCCCGGTCGAACCATGCCGTACCGCCCATGCGGTCCACCAGGCAGGAGAGAAGCAGTGAGGAACCGGGCCAACTGGCGGAATTCCCGAACATCATGGGGGTGTAGCCCGCGGCCTGGATTACGGGGACCTGGGCGATCATCTCGTCCAAAGTCCTGGGATTGCTGATTCCCAGCTCTTTTTGCAGTTTGGGATTTACATAAACCACCGTACAAACCGCCAGATTGGGAGAAATGATGTAGATTTCCCCGTTGGGACCCTGGGGTTCCCAAATGGCGCTGGTGTAGTTCGCCTTAAAGGAATCGGTCAGGTAGGGCCGCAGATCCTTTACCATGCCCCGGTTCAGGATGTAGCTTGACCGCGCCCCTGCGTAACAGGTAAACAGGTCGGGGATAGACCCCGTGGCCGCCATAGCCTGGAATTTATCGTGGAACTGTTCCCCGGTAACGTATTCAAAGTCCAGCTTAATGCCGGGGTATTTGGCGGCAAAAGCCTCCAGAGTCGGCGGCCAGTAGGCGTATTGGGGGTCTGCCGGGTCAATCTGCATATAACCGGTAAGGGTAACGGTTTCCCCTGCCGCAGACGGGGCCCGTTGTCCCCGGGCAAAAACGGACCCGGCGATACAGGCCAGCACCATGATGCTGCATACGATTTTTTTCATTGTGCAATCCTCCTTAAAAAAGTTTAAGCGTGGGTAACCGGGAAGGTTCCGGGCGAGTTCCGGAACCTTTCCGAAGTGGTATTATAACACTTTTACCGGAGCCGAGTCAAACAGCAGCAGCAATTCTCACGGCAATTCCAAATTCAAAATTCCAAATCCGAAAAGAGCCGTAAAAAATCATTGGGGGTCCTGCCGGCTGGAAAAATCCGGGGCCCCCACCCCAGATTCTTTCCACCGCCACCCCCCGCTGCTTGTTTCGCCGCTCTTTTCGCCATTATTTCCATTGTGAATTACCTTAAGCCAAGGGTTTTTCAAGGTAAAAAAATGGTCAAATGGCTGCCGGTACGGTTTTATGCTGCATAACAAGCCCGTACCTTTGACCATTTTTAGGTTGAACGGTTATTTTTTTTGAATTTGGAATTGCTGAATTGCCGACCGGTAATTTTACTGGAGCGTGCGGCTGTACTTTATCCGGCTGTCTGTCTAGACTCTGACGATGGAACGTAAGAACCGTATGGGGCCGCAGCAGCCGCGATTCGTCGCGCTTTTATAATTCAAGGCTGTACCGGGAACTTGGCGGCCGTGAAGACGCCGTGTTTGAAACAAACGCGTTTCCGGCGGAATATCTAAACACCATCATCCACGGTTCCTGCCGGAAGATGAAGGAATTGCCGGATAACTGCCTGCATTTAATGATTACATCGCCACCCTATAATGTTTCAAAAGAGTACGATGAGGACCTGTCCCTGCCGGAATATTTAGATCTGCTGCACGATTCATTTTCCGAAACATACCGCGTGCTGGCCGGCGGCGGCCGTGCGTGCATAAACGTTGCCAACCTGGGCAGAAAGCCCTATATTCCCCTTTCGGGCTATATTTCCGGCATGATGATCGATATTGGCTTTAACATGCGCGGGGAAATTATCTGGAACAAGGCCGCGGGGGCAAGCCCTTCTACAGCGTGGGGAAGCTGGCAAAGCGCGGCCAACCCCGTACTGCGCGATGTGCATGAGTACATCCTTATTTTTTCCAAGGGATCGTATAAACGGGAAAAACCAAACGAAGAAAAAAATACTATTACAAAAGAGCAGTTCATGGAATGGACAAAATCTGTCTGGACCATGAATACCGAAAGCGCCCGGCGGATCGGCCACCCCGCGCCGTTTCCTGAAGAACTGCCCCGCCGGCTGATTCAGCTTTATTCGCAGTGGGGTCTAATACCCAAGAACCCGCTTCGCGGGGGAGCTTCAGGGCGGTTGAAATTAGTAACGCCAATAAAAAAAGGGTAATAGACCCCATAGTTAATAACTTCCTTACAGAACGAACCTCGTAAACTAATGTAACGCTTACACGATACCTCGCCCTTCAAGGCGAGGAGGTTCATTACAAAAAACTTTTCCAATAAACCATAAATAATCAAAATATACAATAGGTTTTCCTTTTGTATATTGTTTAAGTGAAAGGATTTGTCAAAAATACGTATAACATGTGTATCTAACGGCACGTATAATACATTAGCAATATCATCATCTTTAACGTTTGAATATAAATATATAAATTCCAGCATCATACTGCCAATTTTTTGACCTGTTCCGGGAGAAGAATACATACAACTTTTTAATTGAGGCTGTTCCAAAACTAAAGTTTTGGAACAGCAACCTTTAACTATTATCGGTTCAACACAATGGAAATTCAGAAATGTATGCCAAACCTATGTAACACGGGGTGCCGGGGGAAAAATC
>JAIRXT010000243.1 GCA_031268125.1 Treponema sp.
AAGGTAAAAAATGGTCAAATAGCTGCCGGTACGGTTATTTTTTTTGAATTTGGAACTGCTGATACCGCCGGGCCGTTTTCCGGCGATGCGGGCCGGTTACCGCTCCATCAGGCTTGCGAATCCCTCTGTCCCTAATTATAATAAAGGCAATATGAATAATGCATTAACCAGTCTGGTTCGTATTGGTATTTTCTATGATGGGTATTATTTTTACAAAGTAAGCAACTATTACAAGTACGAGCACCCCAGGAAGGCGCGGATAAGCATTTCCGGCCTGCATAATTTTATCCGGAACGAGTCCGCCAAGATAAGCGGTACCGATTTCAAGCAATGCCAGATCGTGGAGGCCCATTACTTTAAGGGCCGGTCTTCCGCCAGGGAAATGGGAGAGAAGGTACAGAGCGAGCGGATATTTGAAGATATTCTGATGCGGGAAAATATTATTACCCACTATCTGCCCCTGCGGAACGGGCCCAACAATATCCTGCAGGAAAAGGGCATTGACGTGTGGCTTGCCCTGGAAGCCTTTGAGATGACCATGTACAAGCATTTTGACATTATTGCGCTGGTGGTCTGCGACGGGGACTATGTTCCCCTGGTCCGCAAGCTTAACACCCTGGGGACCCATGTAATGCTTATCAGCTGGGATTTTGATTATTACAGTGAAAGCGGCCGTCTGGAAAGCACCCGCACCTCCCAGACGCTGCTGGAAGAGGTGTACCATCCGGTCCACATGACCCAGGTTATCGAAGGCAGACATTCCGATGAATTTGCCAAAAATCTGTTTGTTATGGACCGGGATCACAGCATTTCTATCGGCGGTATTGCGGACGATAAACAGCTTGAGGAATCCTGTTCCGTGGAACTGGCCGCCGGCAGGGGAGACGCCCGGTATTCGACAATACTTAATCTTAAAGACGGTTACGGTTTTATCGAAGACAAGAGCTGTAATAATATATTTTTTCATTTTAGCACGGTGGAAAACGCCGATTTTAACGATCTAAAACCGGGAATGAAGGTTAAATTTTTCCAGGAAGAAGACGAGGAACAGACCAGAATTTCGGCGGCTCCCCGTTTCCGGGCGACCAAGGTATTCCTGGCCAGTTGAGCCGCCGTTTTTCCTTACGGAAGGCCCGTTCCTATGAACGGCCTTCGTCAACGCTGTTGTAGGCCGCCCGTTTCATGGCGTCTTCCACGCTGGAACGGAGCTCCTGCTGATCCCTGGTCTGGGCGGGTATGTTTTCCATTGCCCGGGAGATCTGTTCGTTCAAAAGCTGTTCGGGAATGGAATAAAGCACGTAGTAGTAATACTGTTCGTTTTCTGTTTTCTTCCCGCGGTCAATCGTGCGGAGTTTAACCCAGTATTCTTTCTCCCTGGCCAGGCCGTTAATCTCTACCCGTGAGAAGGCGGCCACCACTTCTTCCACAAAACTTCTGTTTTCCGCGGTGTTTTTGTCCCCCAGCTGTTCGCCGCCGAAATTGGCCTCCACGTAGTTGGTGATCCGCCGGGCTACCGTACCCTGGACGTTAAAATTGTTCACCAGGGAACGCAGAAGTTCCAGGTTTTGGCCGACTCCGTAGTCAACGACGACGATTTTGCCTTCGAATTCGGGGAGTTTTTGCAGGGAAACCGTGTCGAAATCAATGGCCGACTGGACCCAGGCGGGAATCTCCGAACCGGTTACCGCTCCCTGGTAGTCCACCCGGATCCGCTCAATGTTGTTCGCCGTTTTTGGCGCTTCGGCGCCGGTTCCCTCGATAGTGCCGGCGGGGGCGCCGTTCCCGGCCGGAGAACCGGCGCAGGAAACCAGCGCCGCCAATGGCGCCAGGGCGCAAAAAATCCCCAAAAACCGGGCCGCATCCTTTGCTTTCATCATAATGCTCCTGTAATAGCTAAAATTCCAAACCCAGGGTTTGGCTGCAACAAATATAGCAGTCCCGCAGATTCATTATTATGTTTTATTCCTTCTGGAATTAACAAAGCGGGAAAAATCGTTGATGTTTTTAATTATAATTTTATTGGTATGTATTTCAAGCCGGTGCTGGGACGCAAAGTGCTGCAGAATATCGCGGGTTTCTTTGGCATTCATCCCCGCCCATTGGGCAATACTGTCCACCGTGGATTCAAATTCCCTTTTTTCGGTGGATTTGTCAATATTGGGTTGGGTTTCGTCAAATGTCAAAAATACATCGGCAATTTTTGCCTGGGGATCGTTCAAAACAAGGGTCATAAAGCGCCGTTTGGCGTCATAGATCCGTTTGCAGAACATCCGCAGGACCCGCAGGGCAATTTGGGGATTCCCCAAAAGCAGGACCTCGAAATTTCTGGCGTTAAATTCCAGTACCTGCACATCGTCCAGGGCAATGGCGGTGGCAGAGCGGGGGGAATTTTCAAGAATCGCCATTTCACCGAACATATCCGGGGGCCCTATGATATCCAGGGTTTTTTCAAAATCGCCGATAATTTTTACCAGGCGGACCCGGCCGGATTGAATCACGTAAAAATCACCGCCGGGTTCAAATTCGGAAAAAATTATCTCCCCCTGTTTGAATGTTTTGGCAAAACGCTCAAAGGACTCTACAACATTGGACACGTTATTCCCCCAGGTCTTTGAGGGCGCGTTTTGTCATAGCCTCGATTTTGTCCCCTTCCGGGGCGGGCATGGCCAGGACCTTTTTATAAAAGGCGGCGGCCCGGTCCTTTTTTTCCAGATGTTCATTGGCCCGGCCGATAAAAAACACCGTTTCCCGCAGATTGGGGTGCTGGGGATACCGGCCCAGCATGCCGGTATAGTACTGGATACACTCCGCAAATTTTTTAAGGGTGTAGAGGCAGCGGCCAATCTCAAAGGCGCTTTTTGCCGCCCATTCGCTTGCCGGGTACTTTTCTTCAACCTGCTTAAACGCCAGGTAGGCATTCTGGTACTTTTCATCTTTTATCAGGTTCAGGGCGTTGTGGTAGGCGCCGGCGGCGGTTTCCGCCGGCTGAGAAGCCGCCGGCTGGGAAGACGGCTGATTGCCGCCTTCACCGCCGGAAGCACGTTCCGCCGCTTCCAGGCGGGCCGTTACGGCGGCGCTGTTTTTCCCCGAAGGGTAGTAGGCCAGGTAACGGTTAAAGATATACTTGGCATACGTGTAGCGTTTTTGTTTAAAATAATACTCTCCTACGCTGAACAGCCCTGCCTCGGGGTTCTGTTCGCCGGTTTTTAGCAAAACGGTAAGCTGACGGTGGACCTGCCGCAGTTGAGTAGAAAAAACGGTCAACATTTTCATGACGATCCGGGTATTGGCCGCGGCGAACTGTTCAAATTCGGGAATCGAAAAGGCCATGATCGTGGAATCCTTGAGGCATATAGCGTTTTCTTCCCGGGCGTAGCGGCCCAGAGCGGACTTTACCCCGAAAAATTCCCCCTGTTGTACCATATCGCGCATATCGGCTCCGTTTTCCATGTCCTGGTAGACCAAGTTTACCATGCCGTTTTGAAGGATAAGTACCCTGTCCGCCGGATCTCCCTTACAGTAGATGACCGATCCTGCCCGGAACTGAAAGATCTTTGGCATGGGCGATGCTACCTTTTTTCCCCGCCGGGGGAAAAGACAATTCCGTTTTTCGATGAGGACACCGTTATCATTCCTTGCGTTTTAGGCCCATAATGGTTGTGATGATAGACCTGCATACCCATTCAAACGCATCAGACGGCAGCATGAGCCCCGCTTTACTTGTCAGAGAAGCGGCCCGCCTTGGAATCTCTGCGATAGCCCTTACGGATCATGATAGCATTAAGGGGCTGTCCTTTGCAAGAAATGAAGCGGAGGCGCTGGGGGTCCGTTTTATTCCGGGAATCGAGATCGAGATAAACCATCCTTGTCCGGGCCAGTTCCACCTGCTGGGCCTGGGGATCAGCCGGCCAAGCCCCGCGTTCCTTGAAGCGGTGGGAAAACTTTCCCGGCTGCGGGAGGAGCGGAACCGGGAGATCCTGGACCGGATGAACTGGATAGGGGTGGAAGCCGGTTGGGAGGAACTGCTGCAACTGTGCCGGGGGACCGGCGCGGAGGGGGAAGACTGCAACCCGGCCCCTTCGATAGGGCGGCCCCACTTTGCCGCCCTGTTGATCAAACGGGGGATCGTAAAAAACGGCGAACAGGCCTTTGCCCGCTATCTGGCGCCGGGGAAACCCCTCTATGTTCCCAAGGCGGGGCTGGACTTTGACCAGGCCCAGGCCGTGATCCGGGAATCCGGCGGCCTGGCGGTGCTGGCCCACCCCATGTCCCTCTATGTGTCCCTGGGCCGGCTCCCGGTCCTGCTGGGGGACCTGAAAGACCAGGGATTGGCGGGTATTGAAGCATGGCACCCCGCTGCCAAACCGCGGGAATGCCGCCGCCTGGAAGAAATGGCCCGGAAACTGGGGCTCTGCGTTACCGCCGGCAGCGACTTCCACGGCGCGGCGCGGCCTAACCGCAGTCTGGGCCATAGCTGCGCCGGCCGGGTAATCGAAGATTCGCTGCTGGAAGCCATCCCGGAACTGGCCCCCTGTAAAGGCTAAATGAAGCGGAATGCCTTCCGGGGCGGGGCTTTGCCCCAGGCGTTAGCCTGCCGCGGGGACCCCCAGGATATCGTAGGGGTCCTCCCCTAAGCGGCGGTGTTCCACCGCTTCCAGTATCTGAACCGTGTCGATGCTGTCCCGGCCTTCCAGATCGGCAATGGTCCGGGCCAGGCGGAGTATGCCGTGGTAGGCCCGGCCGGAGAGGGCCAGCTTGGATACGGCGGTTTTCAGGGCCTGTTCCCCCCGGCCGGAAAGGGGGCAGCACGATTCCACCAGCCCCGCCGGGAGCCGGGCGTTGCGGCGGGGCCGCCCCGGCAGCCTGCCCTGCCGTTCCCGCTGTATTTCCACCGCCCGGCCGATCCGCAGGGCGATCGCCGCGCTGTTTTCTCCGGGGCTTCCCGTCATTTCCGTTAGATCGGGGGGGATCACCGGGACCCGCAGTTCGATGCGGTCCAGCAGAGCGGAGCCCAGACGGCGCCAGTAGCGGTTCACCTCTTCGGGGCTGCAGAGACACTCGCCGGGCGTGCTGCCGGCCCCTCCCGTGCCGAGCCTGCCGCAGGGGCAGGGGTTGGCGGCCATGATCAGCTGGAAAGCAGCGGGAAGCCGGACCGAGGCTTCCGCCCGGGAGATCGTGATTACCTGGTCTTCCAGGGGTTCCCGCAGGGCCTGGAGTACGGTGGAGCGGAATTCCGGGGCCTCGTCCAGGAACAGAACCCCCAGGTGGGCCAGGCTTATTTCCCCGGGCCGCACCGTTCTGCCGCCCCCCAGGATGCCTTCGGCGCTGGCGGAATGGTGGGGGGAGCGGAAGGGAGGGCAGGTAATAAGGCCGAAATCCTCGTTCCCCCGGGATTTTCCGTCAAAACACCCCGCTAGGCTGTAGAGCCGGGTTACCTCCACCGCTTCTTCACTGGTCAGGCCGGCCATGATTCCGGGGAGACGCCGGGCCAGCATGGTTTTACCGGCTCCGGGGGGGCCAAAGACCAGCAGGTTATGCCCCCCGGCGGCGGCTATCTCCAGGGCCCGCTTGCAGCGGTCCTGGCCCCGTACATCGGAAAAATCCCCCCACACAAAAGCCCCGTCGGCTTCCCCCCGCCCGGCGGAATCCTCCGGCGGGAAAGCCGTAACCGGCAGAATTCCGTTTTCCGAACGGGCCACCAGGGTATGCAGGGCTTCCCCCAGGGTGGCGGCCGCGGCTACCCGGACCGAATCGTATTCCCGTGCCAGGATCTGCGCCTCCCCGGCGTTTTCCCAGGGGACGATAAAGTCCCGGATACCCTCCCCAATCCCCGCGGCCAGCGCCGCCAGAACCCCCCGCACGGGCCGCACCCTGCCGGAAAGTTCCAGTTCCCCCAGGACCATCAGGGCCGCATCGTGGGGAACCAGCCCGTCGGCGGACATTACCGCCAGGGCGATGGGCAGGTCCAGGGCGGCGCCGTCCTTCCGCAGCCCCGCAGGGGCCAGGTTGATAAGGACCCGGTCCTGCGGGAACCGGTATCCCGAATTGCGGAAGGCCGCCCGGACCCGTTCCCGGGCTTCCCGGACAGCTCCCTCCGCCAGTCCGGTAATATCGATTCCCGGAATCCCCCGCCGTATGTCCACTTCCACCCTGATTACGATTCCCGAAGCCCCAAAGGGCGCATAGCTGAATATTTGCATCGATAATCTCCTGTCTATATACGGGGCGGCCGTGCAGGGCGCTTGGCATTTATAAGGCGGAAATGCCGGATTTTTCCAGCCGGCAGGAAAGCCAATGATTTTATAGGCGCCTTTCCCATCGAAAAATTTTGCAAAAGTAAAATTGCCGGATTTTTTCCGCCGTTCTTGCTTCAATGGCGGCTATGTGCTATCCTGAT
>JAIRXT010000251.1 GCA_031268125.1 Treponema sp.
GAGTGGGCCCCAAAGAACAGGCCGGACAGCAGGGCGATGATGTCCCCCCGGATCGCCTGCGGCCCGGCCCCTCCCAGATCCTCCCGGAAAAACAACAGGAGCCCTCCCATGATCAGCGCCAGGGCCGCCCAGTGGAACCAGCGGGGCTTTTCCCCGATAAGGCGCCAGCCCAGCAGGGCGGCCCAAATAGGGGCGGTGTACTGCAAAAGGATGGCGTTTGCCGAGGTGGTAAGTTTGTTGGCCCATACAAAGGCAATCATGGTGCCCGCGTAGGCCAGGGAACCGGCAATGACGATCAGGGGCCGGCTTGAGGGCATCGAGGCGGACCGCAGACGGCGCAGGGCAAAGAGAAACAGCGCGGCAATAGCGCTCCTGCCCCCGGCAATGAGGAGGGGATGCCAGTCCAGCAGTTTGATGAACAATCCGCTGGTACTCCACAGGATTGCACAACCCAGAATGGCTCCCTGCCCGGTCCACCCCTTCATCGTATCAGCATGGCGTCGCCGTAGCTGAAAAAGCGGTAGCCCTCCCGTACCGCCTCGGCATAGCTTTGCAGGATGAGTTCCCGGCCCCCCGGTTCCGCCCCGGCGAAAGCCCCGGCATTTGCAGAAGCATTTGCAGAAGCAAATGCCGACACCAGCATGAGCAGTGTAGAACCGGGGGTGTGGAAATTGGTAAAAAGCTGGTCCACAACCTTAAAACGGTAGCCGGGGTATATAAAAATATCCGTGCTCCCCTCCCCCCGGACAAGGCCGCCGCCGTCCCGCCATGCGGATTCCAGGGTACGGACGCTGGTAGTACCCACGGCCACAATCTTCCGGCCCTCCGCCCTGGCCTTTTCGATGCGGGAAGCGGCTTCCCCGTCAATCGTATAGGATTCCCGGTGCATGCGGTGGTCTTTGATGTTTTCCGTGCGTACCGGGAGGAAGGTCCCCAGCCCCACATGGAGGGTAATGAAAGCGGTTTCCATCCCCGCTTCTTCAAGGGACCTGAGCAATCCGGAGCTGAAGTGGAGCCCCGCGGTGGGCGCCGCAGCGGAACCGGTTTCCCGGGCGTAAACGGTCTGGTAACGTTCCCCGTCCAGGCCGCCGTCCCCCCGTCTGATGTAAGGCGGCAGGGGAATGCGGCCGTGGCGGTCCAGCCAAGCATCGTCAATGGGCCGGTCAAAGCGGAGGATTCTGAATTCCTCCTCCTCCCCCACAATTTCCGCCTCCCGTGCATCGGCGGAACCGGCGGCAAAGGCATAGCGGCTCCCCGTCCTGCGGCGCCGGGCCCGCCGGACCATGACCCGCCACAGGGCGCCGCATAGTTCAGGGGGCGGGCCGCCGGCGGGCCACTCCGTTAGTTTTTCCAGCAGCAAGAATTCCACGGCGGCGCCGCCGCCGCTACCGGCGCCGTGCAGGGATACGCCGGGAAGCCGGGCCCGGCGGACCCGGGAATTGTTAAACACCAGGAGGGAACCGGGTTCCAGGAGGGCTGGGAGTTCGGCTACGCAGCGGTGCTCCCTCCGGCCGCCTGCCCGGTCCAGCACCATAAGCCGGGACCGGTCCCGCTCCGCCGCCGGGTACTGGGCGATACGGTCTCCGGGAAGTTCAAAATAAAAGTCGGAAAGTTTCACCGCATCATCCTGAAAATCAGGCCTGAAGATCAGGCGGCCCGTCAGAACAGGCTGCTCTGGCTGTTGTTTTGACCGTTTCCCCGGCCGCCCTGGCCGTTTTGCAATCCCAGGTGTTCGTAGGTCAGGGGGGTAGCCATTCTGCCCCGGGAAGTCCGCTGTAAAAGCCCCGCCTGGATAAGGTAGGGCTCGTAGTAATCTTCCAGGGTGTCCGAAGATTCTCCAATGCTGATAGCCAGGGTCTCCGCCCCCACGGGGCCGCCGCCGTAACGCTCGACGATGATCCGCAGAATTTCCCGGTCGTACTTTTCAAGACCCAGGGCGTCGATCTCCAGACGCTGGAGGCCGTCCTCCACCACCTGCCGGGTAATACGGCTTTCCCCCCGGAACTGGGCAAAGTCCCGCATGCGCCGGAGCAGCCGGTTGAGGATCCGCGGAGTCCCCCGGGCGGACCGGGCCAGCAGGGCGGCGGCGGCGGCATCGATCCCGGTATTCAGTATCCCCGCGGAACGCCGCACAATGGCCTCCATGTCCTCCGCCTCGTAAAACGAAAAGCGGCAGGTAATACCAAAACGGCTCACCAGGGGGCTGGAGACATTGCCCGCCTTGGTGGTGGCCCCCACCAGGGTAAAGGGCTGGATGGGGAGCTGCAGGGTCCGGGCCCCCGGACCCTGGCCGATAACACAGTCGATCTTGTAGTCCTCCATCGCAATGTAGAGCATTTCCTCAATGGCCGGTTTTAAGCGGTGGATCTCGTCAATAAAAAAGACGCCGTTCCGGTCCAGATTGGTGAGTATCCCTATCAAATCCTTCGGCTTGTCCAGGGCCGGGGCGGAAGTCTGGGCGAATTCGGTTCTTAGTTCATTGGCCACTATCTGGGCCAGAGTGGTCTTTCCCAGCCCCGGAGGCCCGGTAAGAAAGATGTGATCCAGGTTTTCCCCCCGCTCCCGGGCGGCGGCGATAAAGACCGCCAGGTTTTCCTTCATGGCCTTTTGACCCAAAAATTCCCCCAAACTTTGGGGACGGAGACTGCTGTCATCCTCATTCGGAGCCTTTTCCGGCCCCAGGTACTGCGGCGGCCCCGCTTTTTCTTTAGACACCGTATCGATTCCTTAGGTTAAACATCGCGTCTTAAGCTTCACGGACGCCCGAAAGATGGGCAATAGCCCCTTTTAGCAGCCGGGTTTCCCGCTCCGCCCCGCTAACGCCGTCTCCCAGCCCGGCCGCCGCCGCGTTCAGAGCCTCCGCCGCGGCGCGCTTATCGTAACCCATATTCACCAGGGCTTCCACCAAATCCCCGTAAGGAAGGGCCGCCGTGCCCGTGTCCAGGGCCGCAAGTTTCCCCTTGAGGGCCAGGAGCATCTTCTGGGCCGTCTTTTTCCCCAGCCCCGGCACCCGTTCCAGCCGGTCCAGGTCCCCCGCCTCCAGGGCCGCTTCCAGGTCCTCCTGGGTTATACCGCCCATGATCTTCAAAGCCCCCTTGGGGCCGATCCCTTCGACCTTGAGGAGTTCCAAAAAAGTGGCCCGCCGCTTCTCACGGGAGAAGCCGTAAAGTTTCATCTGATCTTCCCGGTGGTAGAGCCAGGTAAACACCCGCCCCTCCTCCCCGGCCGGCGGCAGTTCCGCCTGATCGATAAGGGGAACCGCCAGATCCCACTCGATACCCCCGGTAAGCAGCCACAGCCCTTCGGTGTGTTTACCTGTGATAAGACCCCGGATACTGTTAAACATGGACCCACTATACCCGCGAATATGAAACAAAAAATAGCGGGAAGTAAAAAGACCGGCAGGGCGCCTTTTCACCCGTTCCTCTACTGAGAATTGCCGGCTTATCAGGGCTTGACTTAACGTTAACATGAACATTTAACATGCAAACTCATGTATCCGGCCGGATTTTTGGTTTGGCGCGCACCTAAAAAATTCGATATTCAAGGCTGTTCCAAACCTTAAAAAAGGTATTTGCGTACCGTTTTGGTACAAAACGGGAACTTCCCTAAAAAAATTTATCAAGGAGAGAGGTCATGCACTACCGCACATTTGGGAAACTTGGTTACGAGGTATCGGCCTTTGGGATGGGCTGTATGCGGCTTCCCCGGATCGTTACGGGGGATCAGGCAGAGGTGGACCGGGAACGGGCCTGGGAGATGATCCGCTATGCGGCGGATCACGGGGTAACGTACTTTGATACGGCCTACGGCTACCACAACAAGACCAGCGAAGAGGTGCTGGGGGAGGCCCTGGAAGGGGGACGCCGTGAGAAGGTAAAGATTGCCACAAAGCAGCCTTTTGGGGTGATGAAGGACCTGGATTCCGGCGGGGGCAAGACGCTGCTGGAAAATGCCCGGCGCAACCTGGAGAACACGCTGGCAAAACTGCGGACAAGTTATATCGACGTGTACCTTATCCACAACATTGGGGCCGGGGACTGGGAAGACATTAAGAGCAGCAAAGTTATTGAGGAGTACGAAAAATTCCGTTCCGAAGGGCTGATCAAAGCGATTGCCTTTTCCTACCACGGGGATTACGCGGGCTTTAAGCCGGTGCTGGACTACTACGACTGGGGGATGTGCCAGATTCAGCAAAATATTATCGACGTAGACCGGGAAGCCACGGAACAGGCTATCCGCGACGCGGGGAAAAAGGGCTGCGCCCTGGTTATTATGGAACCCCTGCGGGGAGGCAACCTGGCCGTTCCCCCGGCCCCGGTTCAGGCCGTCTACGACAGCTCCCCGGTAAAGCGCAGCGGCGTGGAGTGGGCCTTCCGCCACATGCTGGACTACCCGGAAGTAAGTACCATCCTGAGCGGGGTCTCCACGCTGGAACAGTTGAAGGACAACATCGAGATTTTCTCCAGGCCCGACGCCGTGGCCGGCGGCCTGAGCGATGAGGAAAAACGGCTTATCGTCCGGGTACGGAAGCAGTACCTGGCCCTGAAGTCCGTTCCCTGCACGGGCTGCGAGTACTGCCTGCCCTGCCCCAGCGGGGTGAACATTCCCCAGGTCTTTGGAAAGTACAACGACGGGGTGATGTTCGGCACCTTTGAACCGGCCCGGCGGAGCTATATGTTCCAGGTTCGGGCCAAACAGGACGCCGGGCTCTGCGCTGCCTGCGGAGCCTGTGAAAAAAAATGCCCCCAGCATATCGGGATCATCGCGGAACTCAAGGGGGCCCACGACAAGCTGAAGGGCTGGATAGAATAGGCTAATATGGTATCTGCATCAAATCATTGGTAAGGCAAGGAGGAACCCGTGATCATCTGTTTGGGGGAAGCGCTCATCGACATGGTCCCCTGCGGGGGGGAAGCCTTTCTGCCCCTGCCGGGGGGAAGTCCCTGTAACACCGCGGTAGCCATCGGGAGGCTGGGGGTACCGGTAAAATTCCTGGGCCGTTTTTCCCGGGATTTCTTTGGGGAGATTCTGATGAAGCGGCTGGGGGAAAACGGCGTGGGGGACGATCTGATGGTCAGGACGGACCGGAATTCCACCCTGGCCTTTGTAAAGCTGGAACCGGGAAGGGAGCCCCAGTACGCGTTCTACACCGAAGGGACTGCGGACCGGTCCTTTTCCGCCGAAGACCTGGAAGCCAAACTGCCCGGCGGAAACCTGCCCCCCGGCGCTAACTGCCTCCTGTTCGGTTCCATTGCGATGACTATGGAACCGGCGGCCAGTACCATTGAATCCCTGATCCTTTCCCAGGGCACGCGGGGGGATGCCGCCCCGGTGATTTCCTTTGATCCCAACATCCGGCCCTTTATGATCCGGAACCGGGAAGCATACGTCCGCCGTTTTGAAACCTGGCTTTCCGCGGTAAGCATTGCGAAAATTTCCACCGCGGATTTTGATTTTATCTACCCCGGCCTGGGGCTGGAACAATCCCTGGAACGGGTCCTTTCCCTGGGGCCGGTCCTGGCGGTAAGCACCCTGGGAGCGGAAGGGGCGGCTGCCCTGCTGCGCCGGGGCGCGGAAACGCTGCGGGTAAGCGCCCCGGTGGTGGATCTTCCGGTGGCGGACACCATCGGCGCGGGGGACACCTTCCACGGGGCCTTCCTTTCCTGGCTGGAGATCCACGGCAAGATGTCCCGGAGGGCAATCGCCGGTCTGGGCACGGAGGAACTGGGGGAGGCCCTGTGGTTCGCCAACAAGGCGGCCTCCCTGGTGTGCAGCCGCCGGGGGGCGGAGCCGCCTACTCTGGCGGAAGTGGAGGCCCTGAAATGAGCAATACCTTTGGCCGATTGTTCCGCGTCAGTACCTTTGGGGAATCCCACGGGCCGGCCCTGGGCTGCCTGATCGACGGCTGCCCCGCGGGGCTTCCGCTGGAAGCCGAAGACATTGCCCGGGAACTGCGGCGCCGGCGGCCGGGAGCGGGGGGGCCGTCTTCCTCCCGGAAGGAAGCGGACGAACCGGAAATTCTTTCCGGGGTTTTCGAGGGCAGGACCCTGGGGACCCCCATCGCCGTGCTGGTACGGAACACCGGCCAGCATTCCGCGGACTACGATGAACTGCGGGACCTCTACCGGCCGGGCCATGCGGACTGGACCTGGGAGGCAAAGTACGGCATACGGGACCACCGGGGCGGGGGCCGCAGTTCCGCCCGGGAGACTCTGGGCCGGGCAGCCGCCGGGGCCGTGGCAAAATGTTTCCTCAAAACACAGGGCATTACTATCCGGGCATGGACCTCCGCGGCGGCGGGAATCCGGGCCCCCGGTTTCGGTTCCGGCGGGCCTAACGGGGCGGGGGATCCGGGCCCGGAGGGCTTCGACTGGGAAGAAATCGAGCGGAATCCCCTGCGGATGCCCTGCAAAAAGGAGGCGGCGGAAGCCCTAGCCCTGGTGGAGGAACTGCGGAGCGGGGGGGACAGCGCGGGCTGCGAGGTCTCCTGCGCCGCCTGGGGCCTGCCGCCGGGCCTGGGGGAGCCGGTCTTTGACAAACTGGACGCCAGGATCGCCCAGGCCATACTTTCCCTGGGGGCCGCCAAGGGGATTGAGTTCGGAGCGGGCTTTGCCGCCGCGGCGGGCCGGGGATCGGAGCAGAACGACCGGCCCCTCCGGGGGGCGCCGCGGGGGCGGAAGGCCCCCGCGGAGGGGGGGGCCGGAATAGACCGGAGCGCCAAACCGGAGGTTTGGCGTGAGGACTATGGAGGCGGGGGGGAGGCTTCCCCCCCCATGATTCCTCCCGGAGTCCCGTCCCTAAGCTGGGAGAACAAGGCGGGAGGGATGCTGGGGGGTATCTCCACGGGCATGCCCCTGTTTTTTACCGCGGCCTTTAAGCCGGCGCCTTCGATTTCCCTGCCCCAACGGACGGCGGACCGCCGGGGGCAGGACCGGGAACTGACGATCCGGGGACGCCATGACGGGTGTATCGCGGGCCGGGTGGTGCCGGTGGTGGAAGCCATGACGGCGCTGGCGCTGGCGGACTTTGTGCTGCTCCAGCGGGGGGCCAGGGTCTAGCAGCTTGCTGCGCTTCGCGCATAAAACAGGCTGCTAGCAGCCCATACCCGAATCGCCGGAATCTCCGCCGTTTTGCAGTTCCAAAAGCTGGTCTATCTGTTTAAGGGCGTAGTCCTGGAAGCTGGGATTTAGCTCTTTGAAAAGCGCGACGATCCGTTCCAGTTTGAGTTCCGGGGTGGTATTGAACATCCTGCCTTCACCGGTTTGCAGCCAGTGTTTGTCGGCCCCAAAGACGGAACATATCAGTTGGATGAGCCGTTCATTAACCCGCCGGTTCCCCAGCTCTATCTCCGCAAGGTAGCCGTTGGATATGTAAACAGCCTTGGCAAAATTGACCTGGGACATTTTAACAGCCTGTCTTATGGCTTTGATACGCTCATTAACGGACATACTATCTTCCACCATACTATGGCGAAACTCACTATGCAAGCGGTATTTTTCTTTAAGCTAGGGAATCAGCCCGCTGTTCGGCGCGCCGTGCCGGCAACAGCTTGACGAAACTCTCATAAAAAAATATATTTCTCTCTTAGAGAGTTTCGCAAGGGGGAATGATCGATGAATAATGCGGCGGAGGCCGAAAAACTGGATCAACTGCTCACAAAATTTCCCCGGCTCTCCATCGAAAACCAGCAGTACATAACGGGTTTAATAAAAGGTCTAAAGCACGCGCAAAAAACCGCTGCGGCGGCGCTTCCCGAGTCCGGCATTGAATTTGCGGGACAGAATGAAAACTTAGGGTAACAGCCCAATAACCGGGATTTTTGCCTTATCCGTGCGAAAAAATCCGCAGGAGCGCTAAAGGGTATCCCCCAGGGCGTCAAAATCCCCCAGAGAAAGAGTCCGCCCCCCCTGCGGGGAAGGAAGCCCGGGGGGAATTTCCCGGATACGGCAGCGAAGAACGGCGCCGGGCGGCGGGTCCCCGGCCGGCCGGGAAACGAGGAGTTTCAGGTAATTTTCGCTGGTGGCGGCGCACAGCCCCTCCGGGGGAACGGTACCCTTGTACTCGGGGATCAGTTCCACCTCCCTGCCTATCCAGCGGCGTATGTAGTTTTGGCGGCCCCGGCGGGCCAGGTCCAGAAGCCGGTCCGCCCGGATACGTATTTCCCGCTGGGGAAGACGCCCCGTAAAGTTCCACGCGGGGGTTCCGGGCCGGGGAGAATAGGGAAACACATGAATCCAGGCGAAGTCCGCCCGTTCGCAGAGTTCCACGGTCTTTTCAAAATCATCATCGTCCTCCCCCGGAAACCCCACAATGATGTCGCAGGCCAGAAAAGGGTCATCCCTAAGCCGCCGTAATTGGGAAACCGCCTGTTCAACCTTTTCCGGGCCGTAGGGCCGGCCCATCCGCTCCAGAATCCGCCTGCTGCCGGACTGGACCGAAAGGTGGAAGTGGGGCCGCAGCCGCCCGTCGGCCAGGGGCAGGGCCCCGGTTATCTCCTCCGGTTCCAGGGAGGAAAGCCGCAGCCTGATCCGCTCCGTTCCCCCCAAAAGCCGGTTCAGAAGCCCCCCCAAGTCCAGGGGGGCCTTCCCCTCCCCCGCCGGGAAAGCGTAGCGGCAGATATTCACCCCTGTAAGCACCGCCTCCGCACAGCCGCCCCGCTCCAGGGCCCGGAGCCGCCTCAGCGCCTCCTCCGGGGGAAGACTCACACTCCCCCCCCGGGCAAGCCTTACCCTGCAATAGGTACAGCGGCCGTCGCAGCCGTCCTGGATCTTCAAAAAACCCCGGGTATGAAAGGAAAATCCGGCGGGGGCAAAGCGGAAACGACCGCCGGCGGACCCGCCGTCAAGCTCCAACACCCAGGCCCGGATAAGATCGGGAAGATTTTCCCGGCCCCCGGCAATACCCTCCGCAAGACGGCGGGGCAGATCCAGCAGGGCGCTTTTCCCGTCCGCACCGATGATAAAGAGCCGGCCGCCCTCCCCCAGGGCCTCCAGTTCTTTGGGATCAAGCTGGGCATAGCAGCCGGTTACCAGCACACAGGCACCGTCCCGCAGGGCGGAACGGATATACCGGCGGGCCTTCTGTTCCGCCATTGAAGTAACCGTGCAGGTATTCAGGACCATAAGGCGCCGTTCCGGCGGCCGTTCCGGCGGCCGTTCCGGCGGGGCCCCGTCTTCGGGGACTCCGGCCTCCCAGGGAATCACGGGAAAACCTTCCCGGCGAAAGGCATCGGCCACCGCCTCGCCCTCCACCTGGTTCAGCTTACAACCAAGGGTATGAATAGAGAAAACAAACATCTTAGCCTCTGCCGCAGCGGAAATCAGGAAACTCAGCGCGGGCGCAGAGTCTGGCGGACCCGGTCAAGCCCCCGCTGGGCATCGGTAAGCTGGGGGTCCAGGGCCAGAGCCCGCTCATAAGCCGCCGCAGCCTCCGCCACGTCCGCAGAATCCCCGGCATTTTCCCGGGCATAGGCCAGGCGAGTCCACCACAGGGCATTCCCCGGCAGCCAGTGTACCGCGGTGGAAAGGGCAATATCCGCATGACGGTAGCGGCCCAGCCGGATGTAGATCTCCCCCAAAAAGTAGTAGACCATATCAATACGCTGGCCTTCGGGGGCCAGGTTAATATACTCCTGAAAATACTGCAGAGCCTCGTTGTTGCGGCCTTCGTAGTAGTTGATTTCCCCCAGAACCTCGATGATCCGGACATCGTAGCGGTTAATAGCCCGGCCCGCCTGGGCATACCCCAGGGCTTCCTGAAAGCGGTTCAGACGAAGAAGACTCCAGCAGATGACCACATGGGAATCCATATTATTGGGATTCTGGGCCAGCTCTGCCCTGCATATATTCACAGCCCGCTCATAGTTGCCGTTCCGGTATTCCATCAGGGCGTCGGGCCGGTTCTGGGCCCCAAGAAACAGCGGTAAAACCAGAAAAAACACCGGCATAACAGCCCGGAACAGGGGGAAAAAGCCCGGTAAAAAAGCATCAAAATGACCCGTAATTGTTTTCATAGCCCAGGGTTTTTCCCGGCCATCGTACACAGTCCGTTAAACAAACATCCGGTTTCCATCAGAATCTCCGGGGCCGTCACATTCCCCAGGAGCTTCCCGGTTACGGTAAGTTCCACCTTTTCGGAAGCCGTTACATTCCCCTTGACCTGCCCCCGGATCACCACACGGGAGGCGTTGATATTGGCATCCACCACCGCCTCCTCGTCGATTACCAAAAGCCCCTGGGCGTCAATCTCTCCGGACAGCTTCCCCCGGAGAAGGAACGATTTTTCAAAATTCAATATCCCGGAAAAGTCAATATCCGCCGAAAGAATCGTATCAAAATTTTCATCTTCCGGCATCTCATTACGCAATTCTGTCATAGAACCCTTCCCATTTTGAAAATCGCACAGTCCCGGACCGGCGATTCCGGACCGCAAAACAAAAACAACCGGGGCTGTTCCAAAATTTTTGGAACAGCAACCTTTAACTATTATCGGTTCACCACAAGGAAATTCAGGAATGTATGCCAAATTTATGCAACAAGGGACCCCGGGAACATGCTCCCGGCATTGCCGTAGTTTCGGAACAAGCTCAACCGGAATAAATTTAGTCCCTCCCGGATGACACGTCAAGGGCCGGCAGGGAGCGGCCGGCAATTCTCATTTTAACCATTCCACAACGAAAAGGCGCCGATAACGGTTTCTTGGGGTCCTGTCAGGGGGAAAACAGGGGCCCCTTCCCCTCGTTTTTCCCAGCCGGCAGGAAAGCTGATAAATTTTTTACGGCTCTTTTTGGATTTGGAATTTTGAATTCGAAATTGCTGGTTGCTGCTCTTTGCTTAATTCCATAACCGCAGTATATCGAGGCTTTCCCAAAACTTCAGTTTTTGGGAGACAGGCTTTGCCTGTCCAGCTACCCTGATTTTAATAGAAAAAGCGGGTTTTAGACCGCTTTTTCGGAAGCCAATCCCAAAACTAACC
>JAIRXT010000254.1 GCA_031268125.1 Treponema sp.
GCTAGGTCAATCGCGCCCCAGCTTCGCTGGGGAACGCTCATTCCCACGCCGTTGCTCCGGCACATTTTGCCAGCCTTGGTCGCCTTTCCTTCGGAAAGGATGCTTCGGCATATTGCCGCGGCAATATGCCGAAGCAAAGCCCTTATGACGCCGTGCGCGTTAGCGCACATATAATAATTTCCAATCGGCAAACGGCTCGAAGGGACGTATCCGGACCGGCATCGGACTAAAGTCCGCAACGTCATATACAGATGAGAACGTTACGTTTGATATTTGACCACCCGATTCATCGCCGTCGGCGAAGAAATCGGAACAGATTGTGGGTTAAGTTTAGCTTCTTAGATTAACCATTGCGGCGCTGGAAAAGTACCGTGAGCTTGTTCCAAAACTACGGCAATAGCAGAAATGTATGCCGAAAGCACGTTCCCGGGGTCCTGTCGGGGGGAAAATCAGGGACCCCTCCCCCTTGTTTCCCCCCCAACGCCCCGCCCGGCTTTTGCAGGGCGCCTTTTCATCTTTTCCTGACTTGGGAATTGCCGGATTTTTACGCTAAAATTTGCTTTTTCCCGGTGATTCTTCGTATGTTATAAAAAATGAACTACGAAAAACTTACGATAAAAGCCCAGGAAGTTCTGAACGAAGCTTCCGCCATTGCCCAGCGGGGGGATCACGCCCAGGTGGAGCCGGAACACCTGCTTGCGGCCCTGCTGCGCCAGGAGGGGGGCATTGCGGCCCCCCTTATCAAACAGATTGGGGCCGACAGCGGGCAGATTGCCGAAGCAGCGGAGGCCCTGGCGGCCCGGACGCCAAAGATATACGGCGAGGCGGCGCAGTTGTACTTTTCCGCCGCCGCTTCCAAGGCGCTGGCCAAGGCGGAAGGGGAGGCCGCGGCGCTCAAGGACGAATTCGTTTCGGTTGAGCATATCCTTATCGCCCTTGCCGAGGGGGAAGGCAGGGCCGCGGAAATTCTGAAAAAGGCGGGGATAACCCGGAAGGCCGTTCTGGAGGCTTTGAAGCAGGTCCGGGGCAATACCCGGATTACCGACCAGAACCCGGAGGATAAGTACCAGGTCCTGGACAAGTACTGCCGGGACCTTACCGCCCTGGCCCGGCAGGAGAAGCTGGACCCGGTTATCGGCCGGGATGAGGAGATCCGCCGGGTCATGCAGGTCCTTTCCCGGCGTACCAAGAACAATCCCGTCCTTATCGGGGAGCCGGGGGTGGGGAAGACCGCCATTGCCGAGGGGCTGGCCCGGCGGATTGTCGCGGGGGACGTGCCCGAAGGGCTTAAGGGCAAGAAACTTTTGGCCCTGGACCTGGGGGCCCTGGTGGCGGGGGCCAAATTCCGGGGTGAATTTGAAGAACGCCTCAAGGCGGTGATCCACGAGGTGCAGGCCGCCGGGGGGGGGATTATCCTCTTTATCGACGAACTCCACACCCTGGTGGGGGCCGGGGCCGCGGAGGGGGCCACCGATGCCAGTAATCTGCTTAAGCCCGCCCTGGCCCGGGGGGAACTGCGCTGCATCGGCGCCACCACCCTGGACGAGTACCGCAAACATATCGAAAAGGACGCGGCCCTGGAGCGGCGGTTCCAGCAGGTTTACACCCCGGAGCCTTCCGTGGAAGATACCATTGCCATCCTGCGGGGCCTTAAAGAACGCTACGAGGTCCACCACGGGGTGCGGATCAAGGATGAGGCCCTGGTGGCCGCCGCCGCCCTGTCGAGCCGCTATATTACCAGCCGCTTTTTGCCGGATAAGGCCATTGACCTGGTGGACGAGGCCGCAAGCCGGCTGAAGATGGAATTGGATTCCCGGCCCACGGAGCTGGACAAGCTGGAGCGGAAGCTGCTGCAGCTTTCGATAGAGCGGCAGGCCCTGGCCCGGGAGGAGGACCCCGCTTCCCGGGAGCGGCGGGAAAAGCTGGAAAAGGAAATTGCCGATCTGGGCGCCGCCCGGGACGCCATGAAGGCCCGCTGGGATTCCGAAAAAGTCGACATTCAGAAGATACGGGACCTGAAACAGCGGATTGAGGAACTCAAAATTGATGAAGCCCGCTGCGAGCGGGAGGGGGATCTCTTAAAAGCGGCGGAGCTTAAGCACGGCCGCATCCCGGAGGCCCAGAAACAGCTTGCCCTCCTCTCGGACCAGATGGAAAAGAGCAGGGAGACGGGGAAGGGGCTGCTGCGGGAGGAGGTGAGCGAGGAGGATATCGCCGCCGTCATCTCCGCCTGGACGGGGATACCGGTGTCCAAGATGCTCTCCGGGGAACTTGCCAAGTACCTGGACCTGGAACAGGTTTTGGGGCGGCGGGTGGTGGGCCAGGACGCCGCGGTGGGGGCCGTGGCGGATGCTATCCGCCGGAACAAGGCGGGTCTTTCGGATACCGCCCGGCCCCTGGGGTCCTTTCTCTTTCTGGGTCCCACTGGGGTGGGGAAGACGGAGTTGGCGAAGACCCTGGCGGATTTTCTTTTTAACGATGAAAAGGCCCTGGCCCGCATTGACATGAGCGAATACGGGGAAAAACATTCGGTAAGCCGCCTTATCGGCGCGCCCCCCGGGTATGTGGGCTACGAGCAGGGGGGGCAGCTTACGGAGACGGTGCGGCGCCGGCCCTACAGCGTGATTCTCTTTGACGAGATAGAAAAGGCCCACCCGGAGATCTTCAATGTGTTCCTCCAAATTCTGGACGACGGCCGCCTGACCGACGGCCAGGGCCGGGTGGTGGATTTTAAAAACGTCATCATCATCATGACCAGCAACCTGGGTTCCGACCTGATCCTGGAGGCCGAAAAAGAGGAGGATATCCGGGACGCCCTGATGGAACTTCTTAAACAGAACTTCCGGCCCGAATTTCTTAACCGCATTGACGAGACGGTGATCTTTAAACGGCTGGGAAAGGCGGAGATCCGCCGGATTGTTGATATTCAGATCGGCCGCCTGGTCCGGCGTCTGGAGGAGCGGAAAATCAGCCTGAGCCTGAGCGATGCCGCCCGGGACTTTTTGGCCGAGCGGGGCTACGATCCCCTCTTTGGCGCCCGGCCCCTTAAGCGGGCTATCCAGGGGGAACTGGAAAATCCCCTGGCCAAGGCTATTATCGCCGGGAACATTGCCGAAGGGGACCGGATTACCGCGGACCGCGCCGCTGCCGGTAAGACCGGTCCGGCGCTGGTGTTCAAAAAAGCCGCCCCCGTTCTTCCTTCGCCGTAAAATTATGAAAATTTTTTAAAAATATTGACAACCGTCAAAAAATCATGATATATAGTGGGTATGTGTTGGGGAAGGCAATTATCACAAGATTTTTCTAAATCAGCCATACACGGCGCGGTTTTTGCTTTACCCCCCCCCCCCCCCAACAGTAAAACGTGTAAATAACCGGCCTATCAGTAAAGCCGCAAAAGTGCATACCGGCTTTGCGGGCAGACACCCTGTCATTTCGCTAAAAATACCGGATATTCCAGCTTATCATTTTTTTCATTCCTGCAGTACGAAAAGCCTCAAAAGGAGAATAACATAAATTTGAAGAACAATTCATGGTTTATTGCAGTATTGATAACGGGTTTCCTGCCGGCATTTATCCACGCCGAGACAAACAGCGGTTTTGATTTGTCCCGGGGGACATTTTACGCCCAGAATGAGACAAAAAATGGAACAAAGCTTTCTGCCGAAATCGGCGTTTCTTCCCGGCTGAGCGGTTCCGGCGCGGTTTATTTTGAACAGAGCGAGGTCTACGGCGGATTTGATACGTGGTTAGATGCCCGCATCGGGGGAGATGTGGGAAAT
>JAIRXT010000266.1 GCA_031268125.1 Treponema sp.
GCGCCCATATTTTCAGCGAGGGAAGTATTAGTTCCCGCATATTCGGGCAAGGGGGAAAAGCGCCGGTGGATCTTTTCAGCGGATTGGAAATAGACCTGGAACCGGTTTTTGCTGAATAGTCTTAATAAAGCGCCATCATCCCCCGGCACAACGTCAGCAATTTTACTTTTACAAAAATGAGAACGTTCAACCTAAAAATGGTCAAATGGTGTTGTTTCTGTAGGTATTCCCTGGCGTTATCTTTCACCATTTGACCATTTTTTTACCTCGAATTCCCTTAGACAACCAGCAATTCTCATGTTAGGAAGAGATGAAAAGGCGCCCTGCAAAAGCCGGGCGGGGTGTCAGGGGGAAAAACGAGGGGAAGGGGCCCCTGTTTTTCCCCCTGACAGGACCCTAGGGAGATGTTACCGGCGCATTTTCGTTTTGGAATGGTTAAAATGAGAATTGCTGCAGCAACGTCCACATTACTGGACAAAAAAGCCTTTTTTAGCTTATATTAGAGCCAATCCCAAAACTCGGTTAGTTTTGGGATTGGCTTCCGAAAAAGCGGTCTAAAACCCGCTTTTTCTATTAAAATCAGGGTAGCTTTCCCAAAAACTGAAGTTTTGGGAAAGCCTCAAATAACAGTGCAACCTAAAAATGGTCAAATGGCGGGGGTCCTTCGGGTGTTACCCGCGGGTGTTCCCCGGTGTTATTTTTCACCCTTTGGCCATTTTTTACCTTGAAAACCCCTTGGCTTAAGGTAATTCACGATGGGGATAATGGCGAAAAGAGCGCCGACACCCGCAGACGGGGTCCAGTTTCGCGACAGCGAAAAGTGGAAAGAATCTGAGGTGGGGGCCCCGGATTTTTCCAGCCGGCAGGAAAGCCAATGAATTTTTTACGGCTCTTTTCGGATTTGGAATTTTGAATTTGGAATTGCTGTGAGAATTGCCGGCGCCATTGCTTTGGGCCGGGCTTTCCGCTATCCTTTACCGTATATCAGCCATTCGGAGGAAAGATAATGAACAGGAAGTTATTGGCGGCGCTTCTTACCGGTGTGGTGGCAATTTCGGCCGTATCCGGCAGGGCTGCCAGGGACACAGAGGGCTCCGCAGGGGACCAGGGCATTACGGTGCGGCTTTTGACCGATGCCACGGGGATAGACGACAAATCCTTTAACGCAGCGGCGTGGCGGGGGATTCTGGAATTCTATGGGGATACCTGGGAAAACACCAGGCTCCGGGGCAGAAATTACGACGTGATCACCGCCCAAACCCAGGACATGTATATTCCTAATATCCGGCAGGCCACCGACGAGGGGAACGATCTTATTGTAACCACGGGCTTTACCTTTGCCGATGCCCTGGGGGAAGTGGCCGCCCAGAACCCCGGCCAGAAGTACATGATTGTGGATGTGGACTGGGTGAATCTTCCCAACGTGCTGGAGGCGGTCTACGCCGAACACGAGGGGTCCTTCCTGGTGGGGGCGGCGGCGGCCCTTAAAGCCAAGGCCGACGGTATTGCCAACCCTACGTTTGGCTTTATTGGGGGTATTCCCGGGGCTACCATCACCAAGTTTGAGGTGGGCTATGTCCAGGGGGTGCTTTCGGTGCTGCCCAACGCGGCTATTGTGGACTACTACGTGAACGACTGGGGGAATCCCGGCCTTGCCAAGACCCAGGCGAAGAACTGGTACGACAGCGGGGTTTACGCCATTTATTCCGCCGCCGGGGGCAGCGGTAACGGGACCATTGCCCAGGCCAAGGAATACCGGGCGGCGGGCCGGAATGTCTGGGCCATCGGCGTCGATTCGGATCAGCATGACGAGGGGCTTCTTCCCAATTCACGGGAATCCGCGGTTTTTACCTCCATGCTCAAAAAAGTGGAAACCAGTCTGGTCTACGGCCTGAACGCGGTAAAAAACAACACCTTTAAGGGGGAGGCTATTACCTTTGATCTTAAATCCGATGGTGTGGGCTACGCCGCCACTAATCCGGCGCTTACCGCGGATATTAAGGCGGAACTTGAGCGGATCAAAGCCCGGATTATTTCCGGGGAGATTAGAATTGCCGCCACCAACGCGGAGGCAAAAAAGCTCCCCGGTTTCCCCCAGGAGCTTCACGCGGTAGACGACTAACAGTTGAGGCTTTCCCAAAACTAACCGGGTTTTGGGATTGGCTCAGTTTGTTGCGCTTTGCGCCTGCGGGTTTTTGCAGGACGCAAGCCCCGGTTGCCGGATACAGTGTGGACAAGCTTCCTTAGAAAATAAGGGGGGTAGCGGAAGACCAAACGGAGGGAGATATGCCCGCGTTGTAGACGCGGGCATATCGACCGGAGTGCAGGGCTGAAGCGAGGGGGGGCCAAGGAGGCGGGGCTGTACAGCCCCGGCTGCGGGGAAGTCAAGGCGGCGTCCTGCGCCGCCTTGACCCATTGTCCGTGGTAGCTGCCCCCCCCTACAAATGAACCAACTGGAGGTCCCGGTGTCTGTTCCTGCCATTGAAATGCTGGATATAACCAAGATTTTTCCCGGCGTAATAGCCAACAACCGGGTTACTTTTACCGTGGAGCGGGGGGAGATCCACGCGCTGCTGGGGGAAAACGGCGCGGGCAAGTCCACGCTGATGTCCGTCCTGTTTGGGCTTTACGAAGCGGACGGGGGAACTATCAGGGTCCGGGGCCGGGAGGTGCAGATAAAAAACCCCAACGATGCGACCGCCCTTAAAATCGGCATGGTACACCAGCACTTTAAGCTGATCCACAACTTTACGGTAACGGAGAATATTGTCCTGGGGCTGGAGCCCCGCGGTCCCTTTGGGAACCTGGACCTGCAATCTGCGGAAAAGCGGGTACAGGAGCTTTCCGGGGTCTACGGGCTGGCGGTGGACCCCCGTTCCAGGATAGAGGATATTACGGTGGGGATGCAGCAGCGGGTGGAGATTCTTAAAATTCTGTACCGGGATGCGGAGATTCTGATCTTTGACGAACCTACCGCGGTGCTTACCCCCCAGGAGATCGACGAGCTTTTGGCCATATTCCGCCGGCTTAAGGCGGAGGGGAAGACGATTGTTTTTATTACCCACAAGCTCAAGGAGATAAAGGCCGCAGCGGACCGCTGTACGGTGCTGCGGCGGGGGAAATTTATTGCCACCGTGGATGTGGCCGCCGTGGACGAACAGAAACTGGCGGAGATGATGGTGGGCCGGGCGGTGAATTTCCGTATCGAAAAGGCTCCGCCGCAGCCGGGGGCGCTGGTCCTGAAGATTGAAGACCTGACGGTGCTGGGCCCTCAGGGGACCGAAGCGGTAAACGGCCTTTCCCTGGAAGTCCGTTCCGGGGAGATTGTGGGAATTGCCGGGGTGGACGGGAACGGCCAGTCGGAGCTTATCGCCGCCATTGCCGGGCTGTTGCCGGTCAAGTCCGGCCGTATCCTGCTTAAAGGCAGGGATATATCCCGGGACAGCATTCGTTCCCGGAACCGGGGCGGCATAGGACTGGTCCCGGAAAACCGGCACCGGCACGGCCTTATCCTTGACTTCCGGCTGGATGAGAACCTGATCCTTAAAAGTTTCCGGGGGGCCCCCTACTCTTCCCGCCTGGGGTTCCTCCGGTTTCCCGTTATCCGGCGTCATGCGGAGGACCTGATTGGGGAATTCGACATCCGGGCCGGGAGCGGGGCCGCCACTCCGGCTTACTCCATGTCCGGGGGCAACCAGCAGAAGGTGGTTATTGCCCGGGAGATTGGGCTTTCCCCGGAACTGCTCATCGTGGCCCAGCCGACCAGGGGCCTTGATGTGGGGGCCATTGAGTACATCCACCGCAGGATCGTCAACGAGCGGGACAAGGGCCGGGCGGTTCTGCTGGTCTCCTTTGAACTGGATGAGATTTTGGGGCTTTGCGACCGTATTGCCGCCCTGTCCAAAGGCCAGGTGGCGGGGGTGCTTGACGCGGCGGAAGCGGACGAGCGCCGCATCGGCGCCATGATGGGGGGCCTGCACGAGGCACACAAGGAGGCGCTGCATGCCTGAACTACCAAAAACGCCGGAATCCGGCAAGAAACAGGGCCCGCCGCATGATCTTGGGAACAGAATCCTTGAAGTTTTTACCCGGAGCAACGGGATAGTCTCTGTGGCGGTGGTATTGCTGGGCTTTCTGGTGGCAACTTTTCTTATTTTGCTGGTGGGCCGGAACCCCGGCGGGATGTACCAGGCCATTCTCCAGGTGGTTTCCGGCTGGGACCTGCGGCGGGGGACCCACAACCTGCGCTACGTGGGGGAATGGATCGTGGCTTCCATGCCGCTGATCCTCTGCGGCCTTTCCATGGGCTTTGCCGCCCGGACCGGGTTGTTCAATATCGGCGCGGAGGGCCAATACGCCATCGGCATTACCGCCGCCCAGTTTGCGGCTCTCTACGGCCCCCGGATTCCGGTGCTGCACTGGTTCCTGGCGGTTTTGGCGGCTATAGCCGCCGCCGCGGTCTGGGGCGGCATTGTGGGCTTTTTTAAGGCACGATTCAACGTTTCCGAAGTGGTGGCTACCATCATGATGAACTACATCGCCCTGTACCTGTCCCGAATCCTTACCATGCAGATTCCCGGGTCCAATACCTTCAAAACCCCGGATTTTCCCGCTACCGCCCGGCTTTCCAGCCCCTTTATGGAGTGGATTACCAACAATTCCCGGCTTAACCACGGGATTTGGTTTACCCTTGGGGCGGTGTTTTTTTACTGGATTGTCATGGAAAAAACCCGGCGGGGCTACAGTCTGCGGGCCACGGGCTTTAACAAGGAAGCCGCCCGCTACGGCGGCATCAGGGTAAACGCCGACATTACCTGTGCAATGGCCATTGCCGGGGCCTTTGCCGGACTGGCGGGGGCCATTGTTTCCCTGGGGAGCTTTTCCGCGGGCCGGGTTTTGGCCGTGCAGGACGGCTACGGCTTTGACGGGATTGCCGTGGCCCTGGTGGGGAACAGCAGCGCCTGGGGCACGGCCCTGGCGGGGCTTCTGTTCGGCATGTTGAAATCTGCCCAGCCCCTGATGCAGTCCCGGCAGATCCCCGACGAGATTGCCTCCATCATTCTGGGGATTATCGTGGTCTTTATCTCCCTTAGGGCGGGGATTAAACTTCTTATCGAATGGCAGATGAAAGAAAAGGCAAGGAAAGGGGAGGCCGCCAATGGCTGAGTTACTCCGTGTTCTGTTTGCTATCCTGCCCTCAATCTTCATGATCACCGCCCCCATCCTTATTACCGCCACCGGGGGCATGATCTGTGAACGGTCCGGGGTAGTGAATATCGCCCTGGAAGGGCTTATGACGATTGGCGCTATGGCAGCGGCTACGGTTCATGTGCTGCTGGAGGGGAGCACTTCCCTCTCCGTCCCCCTGGCCCTGCTGAGCGCCGCGCTCCTGGGGGGCGTTTTTTCCCTTATCCACGCCTATGCCAGCATTACGCTGCGGGCGGATCAGGTAATTTCCGGTACGGGGATCAACCTGCTGGCCAACGGAATCACCATCTTTTTCTGTCAAATTCTGTTCCAGCAGAAGCGGACCCGGGCTTTTATGATGGGGATGCGGCCTTTTTGGGGCTTTTACCCTACCATTTGGATTAGCCTTGCCATTCTGCTTGTCTCCTGGTTTGTCCTGTACCGGCGGCCCTGGGGGCTGCGGCTGCGGGCCTGCGGCGAACACCCCCAGGCCCTAGCCAGCGCCGGGGTGGATGTAATCAGGATTCGTTACATTGCGGTTCTTATTTCCGGCGTGCTGGCGGGGCTGGCCGGGGGCTGTCTGGTCCTTACCCAGACCACGGAATTCGCCTCCAACACCGTCAACGGCAAGGGCTTTATCGCCCTGGCGGCGGTCTCCTTTGGCCGCTGGCTGCCCCTGGGCATTCTGGGGTCCTCGTTGATTTTTGGCGCTGCCTCTGCCCTGGCGGTGTACATCGTCAACATCAGGATTCTTAAATTTTTGCCTTCGGACATATTCAGCCTTCTTCCCTATTTTATTACCCTGGCCACTCTGGTGATCTTTAGCGGCAAGGACTACGCCCCCCGGGCCTCCGGCCAGCCCTACGACAAGGGGAAAGGGTAGCGGCCCAGCAGCAATTCCGAATTCAAAATTCCAAATCCGAAAAGAGATGTTAAAAAATTATCAGGGGTCCTGTCGGCTGGAAAAATCCGGGGCCCCCACCCCAGATTCTTTCCACCGACACCCCTCCAGCTTGTTTCGCCTCTCTTTTCGCCGGTATTCTCATTGTGAATTACCTTATGCCAAGGGTTTTTCAAGGTAAAAAATGGTCAAATGGCCGCCGGTACGGTTTCATACTGCTTAACGATCCCGTACCATTGACCATTTTTTAGGTTGAACTGTCATTTTTTTTGAATTCGGAACTGCTGGCGGCCCAGCAGCGGCTTTTTATCGAGAAATTTTGTAAAAGGGACCGTTAATCCAGATACAGCCGCACCGTATCAAGGGGCAGGTTAAGGGTCTCCGCTATCCAGTCCGGGCTCATCCCGCGGCCAAACATGTTCTTGGCGGCCAGTCCTAAGCCCTCCTCCCGGCCTTTTTCCCGGCCCTCCTCCCGGCCTTCTCTAAGACTCTCCTTCCGCATAAGCTCTATCGCATCTTCTACCGTGTATTCGTCCAATAACATGTTTATTACCTCCGTCCCGTGATTTCCCAAAAACTCCCCCAGTATGTCATGTTCCCGGCAGTACTTTATCGCCGCCCTCATCGCCCCCTCCCGGTCCCCCATCTCCTGGGTACATATCCGTACCCGGTCGATAAAGGCGCTGTACTGGGCCAGCGTCTTACACCGTTTCACAATACCCTCATTCTGCCCTTCGTTGATGTTGATTACCTCTACTTCCAGTTCAAGAGCCGCCTTCCCCAAAACCCCCAGGGACGTTACCTCCTCAAAAGCATCGGAAAGCCGCAGAGTCTGCCGCTCCGGGTATGGCGCCGTACCGTTGTACAATACCCAAAATTCGGGCCGGGGTATCCTTACCAGCTTGGTTCCGTACAGATTCCGGTCAAAGACCGCCCTTTCGTACATCTTCGCAAGGTACAACAACAGCCGCAGGGCCATATTGGGGTTAATCGTACTCTGATGTTCTATCAAAACCACCAGTTTGCCGGCAACCTCAAAGGAAATATCGTTGATGGGTCCCAAAAACAGCACGTTCCGCAGGGTGTTGACGATAACCTGCGCACCGGGGGGCAGGTTTACCCCGGTGAGGGCGCAGTACAGTTCCTTCAACAGGG
>JAIRXT010000178.1 GCA_031268125.1 Treponema sp.
AGAATCACAATCTGGCGGCCCAGATCGTCCCGGTCATCCTCCGCAGCGGCGGCGGCCTCCAGGATATTGCTGATCACCAGCCGCTGGTAGGGGAAAAGGTAGGGCAGACCAAAAAGTTCCTTAGCCTTGTCCCCCAGGGGATCGCCGCCGGCGTTGCCTGCGGCGTCCATGTCATGTTCGTTTAATTCCATATCTATATAGAGGGCCGGCCGTGCAGGGTGAATCAAAAAAACAAGGCGGGGGAGGACACATTTTTTGTCTTCGGGCAAGCGACGGGCGCCGCTTTAACCCTTTGTATAATCCGGAAGACCGCCATATACTCTGAATAAGAGATAATCCGCAAAGAACTTCCTTCCCATTATCAGCAGGAAATTGTTAATTTTGTTGGATACTTGAAGTCCAAGAACACACGGGAAATCCCCGAAACCATACGCTTGAGTGAAGCAGCGCTTGCCAAGATTGGGATACCCTCGAAGAGGACGAGACGTGGGCCAACTTATAAAGGGCGGTTTGAACTTCCCGTCCTTCCTGGCATAAAATTTGGAGTACAGGGAGCTTATTCCCTGCAAAGGCAAAGATTCCAAGGGGAATTCCCCTTTACGAACATTGCCTAGCTCAAAATCCGCAGGAATGCGCCCTTAAAATCCTTTCCGGATAAAATTTGCCACTTGCGGCGGATACGGATTTATATAATCATATTTTGATGAGGGTATCTATGGCACATAACGAACGGTTGATTAAGGACGGCGTCTATTGGATTGGCGGGAATGACCGGCGGCTTTCGGTCTTTGAAGGGGTCTACCCCGCCGAGCGTGGAGTTTCATATAACAGCTATCTGGTTTTGGATGAAAAAACCGTGCTTCTTGACACCGTAGACAAGGCGGTGGGGAGCGTTTTTTTTGAGGACCTGGAGTTTCTTTTGCGGGGCCGGGGTCTGGACTACGTGATCATCCAGCACATGGAGCCCGATCACAGCGCCTGCCTTGCAGAGCTTATCCTCCGCTACCCCGGGGTTACGATTGTTACCACCAAAAAAGCGGCGGCCATGATGGGGCAGTTTTTTAATTTTGACGCAGCCTCCCGGCTAAAAGCCGTCGGGGAGGGGGACAGCCTTTCCGCGGGGAAGCGGAATTTTACGTTTGTCGAAGCCCCTATGGTCCACTGGCCGGAGGTCATGATGACCTACGAATCCCACGATAAAATTCTCTACTCGGCGGACGCCTTTGGCAGTTTCGGGGCTATCGACGGCAACCTTTTTGCCGACCAGGTGGACTACCGGGGCCGCTGGCTTGACGATGCCCGGCGTTACTACACCAACATCGTGGGGAAATACGGGGACCAGACACTGGCGGTCCTGGACAAGGCCGCCAAGCTTGACATTGAGATGATCTGCCCCCTCCACGGGCTGGTATGGCGGAAGAATCTGGATTTCTTCCTGGAAAAATACCGCCGCTGGGCCGGTTACAAGGCGGAGGACGACACCGTGCTTATCGCCTATTCTTCGGTCTACGGCAACACGGAAAATGCGGTCGGCATCCTTTCCGGCGCCCTGGCGGACCGGGGAGTGCGGAACATCGCCGTTTACGACGTATCCGCCACCCGGTCGGACATTATCGTGTCGGAGCTTTTCCGCTGCAGCCATGTCGTCTTTGCCGCCACCACCTACAACGCCGGCGTCTTTATCAAGATGGAGGAGGCCCTGAACGACATCAAGGCCCACCAGATCCGCAGCCGGACCGCAGCCGTTATGGAAAACGGCAGTTGGGCCCCGGCAGCCGGCAAACTCATAAGGGACCTGCTGGGGGCCCTGCCGGGCTGGAAGATTCTGGGCGATACGGTAACCATCAATTCGTCCCTTAAAGAAGGGGGCCGCGCCTCTATCGAAGCCCTGGCGGATACCATCGCCGCGGATCTCCCCAAAGCGGCGGTCCCCGTCCACGAAAAAAACGCCCTGGACATACCGGCCTTCTTTAAGCTGACCTACGGCCTCTTCCTCCTTACTACCAGGGACGGGGACAAGGACAACGGCTGCATCATCAACACCGCCGTCCAGCTTACCGACACCCCCAAGAGGATCACCATTTCGGTGATTAAGGCAAATCATTCTGACGAACTGATCCGTAAAACCGGGGTCTTCAACGTCTCGGTCCTTACCGTAGATACCCCTTTCAAGGTTTTCCAGCGTTTCGGCTTCCAAAGCGGAAGGACCGTAGACAAGTTCGCCGGCAGTGAGGCGCCGTCCCGCAGCGCCAACGGCCTTATGTACGCGCCCCGTTACAGCAACGCCTTTATCTCCTGCCGGGTAGCCGATTCCCGGGACTGGGGCACCCACACCCTGTACACCGCGGACGTTACGGAGGCGGCCCTTCTCTCCGACACTCCCTCCCTCAGCTACCAGTACTACGCCGACCATATTAAACCCAAGCCCCCTGCGGCGGCGGCCAAAAAAAAGGGCTGGGTCTGCAAGGTCTGCGGCTACATCCACGAAGGGGAGGACCTGCCCCCGGACTTTATCTGCCCCATCTGCAAGCACGGCGCGGACGCCTTTGAAAAACTGGGCTAATACCCATCGCCTTGAAGACTAAACTTGACCCGTACCCGGCGGAATGTTATGGGTCAAGTTTTTTTATTTGCGGTAATAAATAATCGTCTATTTTAATTTTTAAGTCCGCAAATACGCTTTGTATAAGTTCTTCATTCGCTATATTATAATGACTGCCCATTTCCCATAAATTCATGTGGAATAATTCGATGTTTGCATTGATATTGTTTTTTAATAAAACCCTGTCATTAATAATTAAATCAACACGAAATTCTATGCGGACACCGGGGATATACTCAAAAAATGATGAGAAAAAAATATAGTAATCATATTTCTTTGTTGTTTTTTTCAAAAACATGCGTTTCCCCAAATATTTAAATCCAATCTTTTTATATTCTTTTTCCAGCTTCCTGCCGATAACCGCAAATGCTTTTTCCGCTTTCATGTTTGTTTTTCCGCAAAACTTTTTATATCAGTAGTATTGCTGCATTTTTTTCTGAAAAACGGGTCTTCAAAAAACCGGGCGATTTTTCGGGGGGGGGGGGGGTAAATTCTTTTTACTTTTATATGGCAATCCCGCGCAAATTTGCCGTAGGCTGTGATTTCCGCCCCCCAGGCTGCCTGTTTTGCATAGATAAAAAATACTATAATTCAAAAAAAAAGACAATGGAGCCGGCTTTGGGCAGCAATTCCCATTTTAACCATTCCAAAACGAAAAGGCGCCGGTAGCATCTCTCTGGGGTCCTGTCAGGGGAAAAACAGGGGCCCCTCCCCTCGTTTTTCTGTTTTCGCTTTAGCGAAACTGACACCCCGCCCGGCTTTTGCAGGGCGCCTTTTCATCTCTTCCTAACTTGAGAATTGCCGGACTTTGGCTTTGCCATAAAAGCTTTTACCCCAGAAACGCGTAAGGATAGAAGCGGATACGCCAGCCACGTAGCGGCGTTGTACAACCATTTCCTTCCCTGGCCTGCAACCGGGGCTTTAGCCCAACCCAGGTGAAACAAAGTACTTTTAGGGGCGCCTTGCGGGTCAGGGATGAGCCCATAAAATTCCTCC
>JAIRXT010000045.1 GCA_031268125.1 Treponema sp.
AAATACCGGAAAAGTCAGCGAAATACCGGCTACCATACCGGGGTCCCCGGTTTGTCCGACAAAAAAAGTATCGGTCATGTTATAGATCAACTGCGCAATCATTCCTATCATCATGGGAATCGCCAGCTTGATTATCGTAACCGGAATACTGCCTTTTTCAATCAATTCCAAATTACCCATGCTCTTTTCTCTGACACGGTCCGCTTTTTTCATTTGTCTGCTCTCCTTTATTATAATTCATATATGAACAATATATACATATACAAATGAGGAGTCAAGGGAAATTTGATTTCTTTGTGTACCCCGGCAGACTGTAAAGTCTTTACAGGGTACTCTCCAGTCAAAACCGGTTGGAAAAAGTTACCTTCATTGCGCCGGAAAGCAGATGATCGGCAGTATTCACCTCCCGGGGAATGGCAGTGTAATTGCCGCCGGCTGTAAAATTTATTGACCACGATTTGTTATGATGACCAAACGACAGCTTTGGTATTATGTCCGGAATAAAATGCCACGTGTTGGCGGTGATGTTTAATCCGGCATTCAGCCCGATAACAAAATTCACATTCAGGAATATGTCGTTGGGAAATATAATCGTATATGAATAGCCAAGATTGGGACCGGAGTATACAAAGCGCTGGGTTTCGTTATAGTGTTTTATACGTTCATCCCCGCCGAATATTGAAGTGTAAAATATGCCAATGCCCAAAATAATGCTTCCGCTTGAGGATAGCTGCCTGCAGTCCAGATCATAGGCGGCGCTTAACGAATGTCTTTTGCCGTTCTGCAGCCAGCCCGCCGATATGCCGGAAGAAAAAACGCGTAAGTCAACGCCGTTGTTTCCCGTTTTTTTATCTGTAAAATCCTGATACCGTCTGCAAAAAACTTCGTAATATACAGAATCGTAATACGAGGAAAGCTGTATGTCAAAAGATTCAAAGGGATGCCCGCCGGAAGCATAAAATGACGGCAGAGATACGCTTGCCGAAACATCTTTGTAGCGGAGCCCAAGGCCGAAAGACCAGGGCTTTGCGGTTGTGTACTGCGCCGGCTGCTCCTGACTAAAACTTGTGATGGTATATTTACCCAATGCTTTTATTGCCCACGATTCATCAAAGACGGTTATGGCAGCTTCGGCGCTGGTGAAAAGCGGCGGCAATATAAAAAATGACAATAAAAGAATAAACTTTCCGGCCTCCATTGTTTATATGCGTCCCTTGTTTAAAAATACCCATTGAACGCCAAGGAAGATGCGGTCCGCCGCTGAAAACACATTTGTTCTTCTGTGGGATGATTCAATTTTTAGATACAGTGAATTATTTACGATAACAGAAAAATTGTTTGTAAACTGATACGAGTATTCAAAAAAAGTAAGATTGAAAAACTCAACCCCCGCGGAATCATGTTCGTCCCACGGAATACTGTATAACAGGTAGCTGCAAATTCCTGCCGTTATTTTTCCGTGCCGCCGGTTTTGTACGGAGAAAAATAGTTTATAATTGCCTCCTGTTCCATAACCGTTGACCGTTTCGCGCATCTCCATATTCAGATTAACCGCTTCGTCAAAGGGATAGTATTCCGATGAACCAAAAAACGTCCAGCCGATATGTGATTTTAGTTCGAGCTGGACGGATGTAAATACGTGTTTCCATTTAAGCGACCAGTCAAGCGCATTGCCGGCAAAATTTGTGGTATTGCCCGCGATTAAATCATATTGCAGGGTCAATCCCGCCGAAAGCATATCTTTTCCGGTATGTACCGGATTAAATGATACAAGATAGCCGTCGGTTAATATTGTCCAGTCCAGCCACAGCGGGTAAAACGATCCGCCAAGCTGCATTTTAACTTCAAACTGCGAATAGGGTTTTTTTGAATTCCGGGTGAACGGGTCCCCATAAATAATTTCGCATCCTATATTGCCGGTATATATATACGAAGGCGCCGGATCGGCGCCGGTTTTTTGTAATTGTTCCAGCCGTTCCCGGTCTTCTTTGATTGATCGTATCCATCCCGGTCCCGCCATTGCGGAAAAATAATAGAGATTCTGTGTTTTTTGAGGACTTCTCCCCGTCACGGCATCGTTCAGAGCATCTACCGGACTCACAAGCGCCGCCCACGGAGAATGTATCTCCAAATACAAAAGATGCAGTATCTCGCCAAAGGCCGCTCCGCCAAAGGTGGTAATAACAAGATCGTTTAATGACGGTATATCGGTTTCACCGAACAGTTCCCAGGTTAAACTGCCCAGAGCGTCAAAAAAGACAGATTCGTAAAAACTAAAGCCGTTTGACCGGGCCGCCGCGTGGTACAACCCGCCCTGATACGGATGGCCGGGATGATTAAACAGAAAAGCATCGTTATCCCATGCCCACGGGGAAGTAAGATTTGTTTTAATGCTTTCCAAACTTGTTTGGGCAAAATCCGCGCCAAAAATGCGGGCGGTTACATGAAACACAGTATTGGTAAACAATCCGCCAAGCAGGGCGGGGTACAGCGATTTTTCTTCGTTTTCTTTGCCCGGCGTTTCCCGCGTCTGACGGCAGGGGACTCCGCCATATAACAAATGGGGAGGGAGCGCTTCCTGGGCGTAAAGCAATGCCGCCTGAAAAAGTATGATAAAAAGGCAAAACCGCTTTGTTTTTCTGTCCATTGCCGCCCTTTTTCGTCCTTTTTCACCATTTTTTCCGCCGGAAATTCCGCCGGAATTTCCGGCGGGATCGCTTTACAAAAATCTCCTCTTGAACTTTAGTTCTATCTGTCCCCCCGCAGGAACATTAAAATAACAGGTGTCAAAAGCACGGCCCGTATAATCAGTAACAAAAACAAAACCTCGTTTTTTTGCCGTAGTAAAGCTTATGTGTTCACCGTTTTTTACCGGCCCTATTTTACTGCCGTTCAAATACACAAATTGATCTGTAAGTCCGCCCGCTATACCGCGCTCCCGAATAAAATGAATTGTGCAGGATGATTCGCTGCAGGCGCCTCCGTCCGCCCTGGCCGGGAAAGCTTTCCATTTTTTCCCGCATTTTGAGCATTTATAAACAATTGCCCTGTCCCTGGTGTTCTTTTGTTCTGCCTTGATGAACGCAATGCCGGCCGGAAAACCAAAAAGTGCGGCCGCCAGTTTCCTTACGGTAAATCCTTCCGTACCAAGGGCCTTAAAATCGGCGGTGGCGCAGCCGGGGCATTTAAGATCATCGCCGGGGTCCGGGGGATTTTGCATAACAGCCTCCAAATTACTGAAGGGGCTTTCCCAAAACTTCAGTTTTTGGGAGACAGGCTTTGCCTGTCCAGCTACCCTGATTTTAATACGCGGGTTTTAGACCGCTTTTTCGGAAGCCAATCCCAAAACCAACCGGGCTTTGGGATTGGCTCTGAATTGAGCAGTTTCCTTGTCAAATTCCGGATTAGAACCTGTATCCAACGGAAAATCTCATCTCAAAACCATGCCCGGGCAGCGATTTATCCGCATTCTTTTCAAACCCATTGGCAAGACGCATCCCGTAGGATTCTGTACAGCGGATATAAATTTTATCAGTAACGAAAAAATCCAGCCCGCCCCCAAGTTTAAACCATAGGGCGCTGAAATCACCGGCGCCGGCATCACCCCCGCCGGAATTTTTATATTGGTTTTTATCCGCGTCTTTTGCTGAAAGCATGGCCCGGTAAGTTATTCCCAACAGGGGAAATAATGAAATTCTGTCGTTGACGGAAAACGGATACTTCCCCAATAACCCAATATCAAGCCCCATAAGGGTCATGCTGCTCTTGTTTGATTGACCTTCAAAGGTTCCGCCCGCACCAAAAATACCCAATGAAAATTCCGCATACGCTGCGTCCAAAAATATAAAACCGCCGCCGCCCGCATAAGGGGTTTCCGTTTTGCCGGACGCCGATGATTCAATTCCGCCTCCAAAATCACTGGTGAAATACTCCCCGGCGCCCGCGCTGATAGAAAATCCCCGGGCAAAAACTCCTCCCGCCGCAGCTATCGCGAAAACTAAAAACAAAAACAGTCTTTTTGCCATTGTTTTTCTCCCTGCATAAAAAATTTGTCTGCTACACTTGCATAACATGAAACAAATGTATTATGCTGAAGCATGGTGGTCAAGAATTTTAGCTCCAAAATGGACAAACAGGAAAATATGTACCGTAATGGACAAAAGGGGGTAAATGTTGCAAAAATCAAGTTCCAATAACCGGCAGGTCCGGCGGACACGTTCATGGATTTTCGGGGCGCTCATGGTCTTAATGGACGAAAAGCCCTATAACAAAATTACTATTTCTGACATTACAGAGAAGGCAGGCATTGCGCGGCAGACTTTTTACCGTAACTATGACGACAAAGATGATGTTGTTTATGAGTATGCCAAAAACACCATGAATACAAATTTTTTGAATATAGAAAAAAATCAGGATTCAAAAAAACAGGACGCGATTATACTTACGTTCAACTACAACTATATCATTAAACACCGGACAGAATTAAAAAAGATACTGTCTGTTGTGAATATTGAAAACCGTATTTTGCGGGCAATGCAGGAATTGCCGCTTTCGCTGATTAAACTTTTTAAGGATAAACTTTCCAAAGAAGAATACGCGGCATGCCGTTATAAAATATGCTACCAGATTACCGGCTGTCTTAGGGTGTTTCTTGACTGGTTTTTAAATGACATGCCCCTGCCGGTAGATAAGCTGGCTGCCATGATTAATGCCATGAGTATACCTTATGAAACTTTTTACCGTAATATTCCCAGCGTTGTTGTCCGCATAAACAAAACCCGGGTTTAATGCCATTACATGGCAGGCCCGGCCCGTGCAGTTTCCCTGCGGGAGCCCAGGGCGGAAGGAAGGGGAATGTCATCGTAGCGGCCGGAATTGTTCCAGTAAGTAAGGCCCCCCCGGCCCGCATCACGGGTTCCCTCTACCTCAAGACGCACGTAATCGCCGTCGTAGTACCGGCGGTCATACGAGACGTTCAGATAGAAAGCCTGCACATAGGGCCGCACAACGATTCTGCCCCTGCCGATGCGGGAAGTGCGGAGGGCCCCCTGGTAGTAGATCCGGTAGGGTCTTAATTCCGCCGGGGCCTGGGCCAGAAATTCCTGTTCAAAGTGGCTGGGGTAGTACATGGGGCAGATTACATCAACATAACGGGAGAGCAATTCTACTTCCTGGCCTGTGCGGGCGCCGGTACGGTACCAGCCGTTGGCGCCGTAAATATCTATGGAGATGGGGGCGTCCAGCCGGGAGCGGATATGCCGCAGGAATGATACGATGGCGGATTCCATATCCATGCCCGGATCCCGCCAGCGGTAACGGGCATTCCCCAGGTTGTCTCCGTCGGTGGGGAAGCGGATATAATCAAACTGAATTTCGTCGAACCCCCGCCGGTGGAGTTCGGCGGCAATACCGGCAATGTAGTCCCAAACTTCCTCCGCGTAGGGGTCCACCCAGCGTTCATCGTAGTACGTGCGGAGAATCTCGTAGTCCGCGGATGCGGCATCAGCGGACGCGCCCGCGGCAGGAAGAATTTCAATTTCGGCGGGGCCTTTTTTTTCTTCCGCCTGGGCCTCCGGCGTAGTTTTACTGCGGCGTTTGTCGTAATAGCCGGCCCAGGCTTTTCCCGTTTGGGAATCCCAAACCGCGTACTTTCCCCCGGACCGGCCCGCCAATACCGGGTCCTTAAACACCACGATCCGGGCGGCGGTGTAAATACCCAGTTCCTTCATCTGCGCCAGGAAGGGGTCAATATCCAGCGGCCGGAACACCTGGCCCAGGGCGGCAATCTGCGGGTCCTGGGGGTTAAAACGCAGACGGCCGTAGTCATCTTTCATGTCAATGACCACCATGTTCAGGTCCCGCCCGGCAATAAGATCCAGGTAGGGTTTAAGGGTCCTGCTTTCCATCGCGTGATTCACCGGAAGATACAGGCCCTCCTTGTCCCTGGCATAGGCGGCTTCCGGCCTTTTGGCCTGTCCGTTGAAGAGCAGCCACAACTCGCTCAGATTAATGGGCCCCTCCGGCAGGGGCAGGCTGGAATCCTCCGGACCCGGCGGACGGATGACCATACACAGGGGATCCAGTTCCAGATACACCGGGATATTTTTTATAATATCCAGAATATCTTCCCGGTTCCGCCAAACCGTCCCCTGGGGAGACCCCTGGGCAGAGTCCAGGTCCAGTTCCCCAATCATATCTTCCCCTACAAAACGAAGCCCCGTTACGGCGGCCGGAGAAGAACCGGCATACGGGGAGTTCATGGGGCCCAGGGAATCGATGGTTCCAAAACCTTCGGCAGTACCGGACCACAGGAGCCGGAAGCGTTTTTGATTCCAGTCCAGGGAGTATATCCGGCGGCGGAAGGTCTGGGAAACATAAATCCGGGCCTGGGCGTCCCCCGCCCCCTGCGCCACCATGATGTCGGCAACCTCGTCGGCGTTACCGGTTGTTTCCAGCGTTTCGATTCCGGCGTTCAGTTCGGTCCATGCCGCCCCCCTTACATCGGGCCGCAGGTAGTGAATCCCGTAGGTGCTGTGGGAAAGGAAAACCGTCAGATCCGGCAGGAACGCCGCCGCCACCGCCTTGATACCGTTGGTCCGGTAGGAGGGCATACCCAGGCTGGCCCAGCTAAGCCCGGAATCCCGGGATAAAAAGACCGTATCCTTAGTGGCGCATACCATGATCGCCGGATTGCCCGGACAAACTTCAAGGTCTTTGATCTCCTGTACCACGGGGACAAAGGATTTTTGCCCCCCGTCAAAAACTTTAACCGTTTTTACCGGCAGCCCCCGGTTTCGCTCCTCCCAGTGCAGCAGGTCGGAGGACCAAAAGATGCCCTCGCCGGACAGGAGAACCCAGGAATCCCCCGCCGCCACAATCTTCCGCACCTCGCCGCCGTGCCAGAGCAGCCGCAGATTCCCCCCCATGCCAAGGCCGTACAAGCCCTCCTCCGTGCCGATAAGCAGGGGGAAGGTGTCCTCGAAGGTCCCGTCTCCGGCCGTTTGGGCCTGAACGGGAAAAAGCGCGAGTAAGCCGAAACAAAGGGACAAAACCAGAAAGCAGCGGGGCCTTAGCAGGGTCATAATTATTTTTAGTATAGAACTTGTTCCAAAACTACGGCAATGGCGGAAATGTAACATCCGGGGCGGGGCTTTTACGGCATAAACCTTGGGGCGGCGATAGATTCCTTCACCACCACCCTGCCGTCCACAAACACCTTACCCCGGACACGATAATCGCCGGTTTCGATGTTTTCCAGCAGCAGGTCTACCGCTTCTTTGCACATGGCGGCGATATTGACCTCCAGGCTCGTAACGCCGACCCCGGCGGTTACCACATCGCTTTCGTTATCAAAGCCCACGATGGATATGTCCCGGGGAACCTGCAGATTAAGCCGCTGCAGTTTCGTAATGACAATCCCCGCAAGCTGATCGTTATTGCAGACATAGGCGGAAGTATGTTCCGGCCAGAGGGAAAAGTTGATATACGCGCCGGTATGATCCCGGTCTTCGACCGCCTCCTCGTAGGGCAGCCCCGCTTCAACCATAGCCTTGCAGAACCCCATATACCGGTCCAAAATACTGGTAGTGGCGGAAGGAGACCCGATAAACCGTATCCTTTGATGCCCCGCCTCGATGAGCAGTTTAGTCAGATTGTAGGAACCAAGGAAGTTATTGGAAGCCACACAGTCGCATGTACCCATATCCGAATAAAAGTCGAGAAAAACACAGCGGCGGGTCCTGGCGACAATCATGGAAAGGTAATCATCGGAAAACTGCCCCAGGATAACCAGGCCGTCAACCTTGTTAGCCTTTAGCAAATCGGGGACCATACAGCCGGCCTCGTCCCTGCTTTCCACCACTTCAAGAATTCCCAGGTAGGAAGTGCGTTTAAGGATATGGAGCAGTTCCCGGTAAAAGGTCCAGTAAAACGGGCTTTCCCCCAGATACTTGGAAGAAATGATGATGCCGACATTAAACATACGGCCCAAAAGCAGATTGCGGGGCAGATTGTTGTATATATACCCCATCTCGGCGGCTTTTTGCTCTATCCTTCGCCGCAGCGAGTTGCTGACCCCGTCTTTACCCGCAAGGGCCTTGCTCACCGTTACCGTACTTACGGCCAGTTCCCGGGCAATGTCGCTCATTCGTACCATTAGCTCATCCTGAATTCGGCGTTCCCGGCTTTAATTAACGCATTAGTATGCTTTTTTTTATAATAAATCCGTGAACCACCCTTGTCAACGTGCTGGCCCGATGAGCCAGCAATTCCGAATTCAAAAAAAAATGACAGTTCAACCTAAAAATGGTCAAAGGTACAGGCTTGTTATGCAGTATAAAACCGTACCGGCAGCCATTTGACCATTTTTTACCTTGAAAACCCCTTGGCATAAGGTAATTCACGATGAGGATACCAGCGAAAAGAGAGGCGAAACAAGTAACGGGGGGTCCAGTTTCGCGAAAGCGAAAAGTGGAAAGAATCTGGGGTGGGGGCCCCGGATTTTTCCAGCCGACAGGACCCCTGGTGAATTTTTTACGTCTCTTTTCGGATTTGGAATTTTGAATTCAGAATTGCTGCCGATGAGCGAAAACAGCTGCTACCCTGTAAAAAACCATTTGACAACCCAACCCTGCGGGTTTATTATAAGCTCAATTACCTAATCCGTTAGGTAAAAAACTTTAGGAGGATATACGATGAAGAAGATTACAGCAGGATTTTGTCTTGCGGTGTTGACTGCCGGAATGTTGTTTGCAGGCGGAGGCAGGCAGGCGGCGGGGTCCCAGGCAGAGGCTATCCCCACCATAGACCAGCTTACCCTGGGGAAGGATTATACCGATCTTTCCGTTACCCTTCAGTTCAAGACCCACCGTACCGACATTGTAGACACGGTTTTTTCCACATACATCGCAGATTTCAAAAAAATGTACCCCCGCATCAACATTGTCTACGAATCAATCACCGATTACGCGGAAACCATGACCACCCGGATCAGCACTCCCCGGTGGGGGGATATCTGCATGATCCCCACGACCATTCCCTTAACGGAGCTTAACAATTACTTCCAGCCCCTGGGCCGCACCGATGTTCTGTCCCAAACCTATAATTTTGCGGATAACCGGGCCAGCGCCGGTCTTGTGTACGGCATTTCTTCCACCAATAACGTCCAGGGCATTGTTTACAACAAAAAAGTGTTCCAGCAGGCCGGAATTACCGCCATTCCCAGGACCCCGGATGAATTTTTGGCGGCCCTGCAAAAAATCAAAGACAACACCGGCGCCATTCCCCTGTATACCAACTTCTCCGCCGGCTGGACTATGGGAGCCTGGGACGCCTACATCGGCGGCAGCGCCACGGGGGACCCCAATTATATGAACCAGGTATTGGCCCACGCGTCCAATCCCTTTGCGGACCGGGGGAACAGCACCGGCCCCTATGCGGTGTACAATGTCCTGTACGAGGCAATCCGCCGGGGCCTGGTGGAAGACGATCCCTCCACCACCGACTGGGAAGGCAGCAAGGGCATGATCAACCGCGGCGAAATAGGGACTATGGTCCTGGGAAGCTGGTCCATCGTCCAGATGCAGGACGGGGGCCCGAATCCCCAGGATATTGGGTATATGAGCTTCCCCATCACCGTGAACGGCAGGCAATACGCCGCTTCGGGGCCGGACTACTGCTACGGCATCAACATAAACGCCTCCCGGGACGCCAGGATCGCCGCCATGCTCTACATCAAATACCTGGTGGAACAGTCCAATTTTGATTATGACCAGGGCGGAGTCCCCACCGTTAAGACCCACCCCCTTCCGGCAACACTGGCCGCCTTTGACGGCATTGAACTGGTGGCGGACAATCCGGCCCTGGAGGGTGAAGAAGACCTGTTGACCAATATCAACGTGGATTCGGAAATCGGCCTTAACATGACCAACCAGCACGTTATTGACGTGGCGGAAGCAGCCATCCGGGGCAACAGGACCTTAAAGCAGATTACCGACGACTGGAACGCCAAGTGGACCGCTTCCCAGCGGAAATACGGCGCTACAAGATAAGGCAAAACAGGAGGGCCGCCATGATTTGTACAGAGAAAGGATGTATACAATGAAACCAGCGCCGGAGAATCGTCAAAAATCTTTGAATCTGCGGGGATGGTTTATGAACATCCGCCATCAGCAGATCGTGGTTACCCTTGCCTTTATGTTTATTCCCCTTGTTCTGCTGTTCCTGTTTACTTATCTGCCGTTTTTCAAAATGGCCCAGTTCAGCCTGTACGAAATGCGGTACATCGGCAGGCGGGTTTTTGTAGGGTTTCAGAATTACAAGGACGTATTTATCCGTCCCGATATTTTTAATTCCCTGCGTCTAAGCCTCTATTATCTTGTCGCTTCTTTTGTGCAGCTTGCCCTGGCGCTGTTTTTCGCCACCATGTTAAGCTTCAAAACCAAAATGGGTGATTTTTTTAAGGGAATTATCTTTTTCCCCTACCTGGTCAGCGGTATCGCCATTGGTTTTATATTCAAATTTTTCTTTACCCGGGGCTTTGTGCTGGACAGCCTGCTTATATTCCTGGGTTTCCAGCAGGAAGCCCTGCCCTACTGGCTCCGGGATACATCGGTAAATAACATCATGCTGGCAGGAACGTCGGTATGGCGTTACATGGGGCAGAACATGGTACTCTTTATCGGGGCCATCATGGCGGTGGACCCACAGCTTTACGAGGCCGCCGACATTGACGGCGCCACGGCATGGCACAAGTTCCGCAACATCATCCTGCCCAGCATTCAAACCATTGTCGTCCTGAACCTTATCTTGTCCATTACCGGTTCTATCAGCGCGTTTGAACCTCCCTATGTCATTACCAACGGGACTTTTGATACGGGCACCTATTTCGTCATCATGAACCGGATGGCCCACGAACTTCAAAAAGTGGGGCTCGCTTCGGCTATGGCGGTAATCCTTATGCTTATCATCGTGCTGGTAACTCTCTTTCAAAAGACCATTTTCCGTATATTTTTTGAACCCGATAACCGGGGCTATACCTTTAGTGAGCGGCGGTCCATAAAAAAACGGAATGCCGTCCAGGGAGGAACACTATGAGCAATACATCCGCCCGAATTTGGAAAGCGGCGATCAACTTTTTCAAATACGCCGCCCTGTGCCTTGCCGGGTTCATGGTCCTTTTCCCCCTGGTTACTATTCTTTTTACCGCCCTTAAAACCAACGATGAATACACTACCACCACGGTAATGACCATGCCCCAGAACTGGTTTTATTTTGGCAACTTTATCAGCGCCTGGCAGCGGGCGCGGCTGGGCCTGGCCTTTGTCAATTCCGCTCTGATCCTTGTTTTTGTACTTTCGCTTTCCGTGCTTTTCAGTTCCATGCTGGCCTTTGTGCTTAACCGGTTTAAATTCCCCGGCAATGCCTTGATCCGCAACCTGTTCCTGTTTGCGGCCCTTATCCCCGGCGTAGCCATGCAGGTAACGGTGTACCAGATTATGTACTCCCTGGGACTTATCAACAGCCTTGCCGGTTATATTATTTTGATGCTGGGGACCGACGTTATTTCGATCTACATTTTCCTGCAATTTTTTGTAAACCTGCCGGTTTCTCTGGACGAATCCGCCATCATCGACGGCTGTACCTACTTTGGCGTGTATTTCAAAATTCTCTTTCCCCTGCTGCAGCCGGCCATTGTTACCTGCATGATCCTTAAAGGCGTAGGAACTTACAACGAGTACTACATGGCAAACCTGTACCTCCAGGACAAAAACCGCCTGCAGGTAGTGGCAACCTCCCTGTACACCTTTACCGGCCCTATGGGCAGCCAGTACAACTACATCTGCGCCGGGGTTATCATGACAATCATCCCCGCCCTGCTTATCTTTATCCTCTGCCAGAAACAGATATACGCGGGCCTGGCCAACGGCGCGGTTAAAGGTTAAGCCCTGACGCGGGGCCCCAGCAATTCTGAATTCCAAATCCGAAAAGAGACGTAAAAAATCATTGGGGGTCCTGTCAGGGAAAACCAGGGGCCCCCCACCCCGGAAGGCAGTATTGTTCCGCTTCATTAGTCTTTACAGGGTGCTTGAGCCGGGCTTACAGGTACTTTTTGATCAGCTCGATAATGGTTTCCCGGGCGGCTGAACGCTCCACATCCAAATCGGCAAAAAGGCTGGCCGGTTCAATCTGCAGGGCCTTGCAGATTCTTAAAATCGTAAGCAAACTCGGCGTCATCCGCCCATTTTCGATACCGTTTACCAGGTTTTGAGATAACCCGGCCTTAAAGGACAGTTCCATCTGCGAAAGCCGGGCCTTCTGCCGTTCCTCCCTGATTCTTGATACGATCTGCTTCACCTGTTCCTTAAACTCCGGATCGGCATCTTCCCAAACATCTACCATAATGTGAGTTTCCAACACTTTGGTGTTGACATACACACAGAACTATGGTATTTTATACCGTCTTTATGGTTATTTTTGGCTATAAAAAAAGTACAGCAGGAGGAAGGAGAAGGAACAAACAGGGCCGGAACCGGCCCTAACCGGTGGTTTTAACAGGGCCGCAAGCCCTGGTTAAGATAAAAGAGGAACCCCGAAAACGGTTAATCCCGCAAAGACAATACCGTTTCCGGGGCAGTGCTAAATGCCCAAAAAGTATACCGCTTTTTGAGCAGGTAGTCCTCTTGGTGAACAGCCCCCCGTTGGGGGGCCGATTTTACACGAAGGAGGACTCTATGAAAAAGAGTCAGCTTTTTGGTTTACTGGCGGCATTAACCGCCGTAGTGATCTTTACCGGATGCCCTACCGATCCGGACATTGAGTACCGGGACAAGATTGTCGAAAAGGAAAAGATCGTCGAGAAAGATAAGATCATCGACAATGACGTAATGATCCACATCGACACCCTGGCTGAAAATCAGGCCGGACTTGTTGCGGCTCTGGCAAACCCGGCCTACGAAGACAAGGTTATCGGGTATGACGGCAGTACGGCCTTGGCAAGTGAATCCGTAACCATCGGCGAAAAGTACGCCGTCTATATCCTTAACGGGGGTGATCTGGCAACCGGTTCCGGCGCGGGCCTTACGGTTGAAGGCACCCTGTGGGTAGGTTATGGGGCCGCTTTGACCGTCGGAGACAGCAGCGAACCAATCGTTGTGGACGGCGGCGTTGTCAATGTGGTAACAGGGGGCACGCTTTCCATAGATTCGGCGGATAGTATACAGGACGCGGAAGGGGAGACGGCGCTGGGGACCGCTGCCGTGAGCATTGTCAACGGAAAGCTGGCATACACCGATGGCAGTGGTTTTGATACGACCACGAAAATCGCGGCGGCGCTTGGCTATATCACCAGCGGGACTCTTGACGTTGGGGAAGTTGAATTGAAACCCAGCGAAGTAACGGGCATCACCATCCCCCAGAATAAGAGCCTTATTGCAAATACCGGCGACACTGATGAAACTGCAACAACGCTTATCATCCCTGCGGGCCTGGTCCTTACGACGGGAGATGACTTGGATAGCGTTACCGAGCTTACGGTGTACGGCACACTTACGGCCAGCAGCGCAACGCTGAAGTCGGACGGCGCAGCGCTTACGGTAGGCGCAAACGGATCGGCCAGCATTGGAGCGGCTACGCTTTTAACATCAACGGTTGAAGGCTCCCTGACCCTTAACGGCGACCTTACTCTGGACACGGATGCGGTACTTACCATCACCGCCCAGGCTGAGCTTTCCGGGTCCGACAAGATTATAGCGGCTGCCGGAACCATCACCATAGTGGCCGAAGGTGTATCCTATGAGGGCTTCACCACCGACGACACAGGCGTAGCAGCCGACGATTTTTGGACGGTAGCGGAAGCCCTCCAGGCCGACTTGAATGCGCTTACAGGCGACAAGACGGC
>JAIRXT010000061.1 GCA_031268125.1 Treponema sp.
GTAAAGTTAAAACCCGCCAAAGTCATAAAAATGAAGCAGACCCACTCGATAAAGGGCGAAGAATAGGCGGCGATGCTGCCGTTGCGGGAACTGAAGCCCCCGGTGGATATGGTAGAAAACGCGTGGAGTACCGCGTCAAACCAGCCCATGCCCCCCAGGGCCAGCAGCGCCGTGAGCAGGGCCGTAAGGCCCAGGTAGAAGAAGCAGAGGAGCTTGGCGGTGGCGGTGATCTTGGGAGTGATTTTTTCTTTTTCCGGCCCCGTGGTTTCGGCCTTTATCAGGCTAAAGCCCCCTATGCCCATAAGGGGAAACAGGGCCACGGTGAGCATCACAATGCCGATGCCCCCCAGCCAGTGGGTCATGGCCCGCCACAGGAGCAGGGACCGGGGCAGGACCTCCACATCCTCGTAAAGGGTAATCCCGGTGGTGCTGAACCCGGAGACGCTTTCAAACACGGCGCCGGTTAAACGGGGCATGGTTCCCGAAAGCCGGAAGGGGAGGCTCCCCAAAAGGCACGTCAAAACCCACATACAGAACACCAGCAAAAACCCGTCGGCGGCGGTAAAACGGATCCGCTGTTTCCGCGTAAAAACCAGCAGGACCGGCAGAGCCAGGGGCAGGGGGACGACCATTGAAACTGCAAAGGCCCTTATCATCACGGCCTCCCCCAGGAACGCCGCGGTGATAAGGGGAACCGTCATGGTCAGGGCGATAAGGATGGTAAACAGGGCCAGAAGGCGGAGCCACCCGCCCATGCCCGCCTTTACGGGTGTACGGCGAAGCATTTTTCCAGTTCCTTTTCGCTGCCGTGCCTGGCAATGATGATTACCCGGTCCCCGGCCTTAAACACATAATCCCCCCGGGGAATAAAGGAGTCCCCGCCCCGGTTTGCCAGCATCACCAGGCCCCCGGAACTAAGCTGAAAACCGGTGATTGGTTTTTCCGCCACATCCGCCTCCGGGGCGACTTCAAGCTCGTAGATGCCGATGCCTCCGTCCCCAATCCGGTGAACCCCCCGGACCGCATTCCCCGAAAGCCGGGAAAGAATCGAATCCACCACCACCTGTCCCATAGGGATTACCACGTTGACCCCCAACTGCCGGGCGATAATTCCGTAACCCGTTCCGGAAACCAGGGCAATCGCCCGGCCGACTCCCCGGGATTTCAGGTAGACCGCGGTAATAATGTTGAGTTCCTGGCGCCCCGTGGCGGTGATAATCAGGTCCAGGCCGTTGATCCGCTCCTCCGCCACAAAACTTTCGTCGGAAATATCCTCGTTCAGCACCAGGGCATCGGGAAAACGGGCGGACAGTTCCTTGCAGAGGCCGTAATCCTGCTCAATGATAATAATTTTGCGCTGAATTTTGGGGCGCAGAGCCCGCAAAAACGAAAAAAGCCCCCTCTTTTTGACGGAAACAGCCGCGGAATCATCAAAAAATCCCGGCTCTTCCCCCTGCCGCTCCGGGTACAGAAGCCCTTCGGCAATAAGGGCGCCGATCTGGCTGCCTCCCACAATGCCGATTTTCCGCAGCTCCGGGCCGTCCCGCCCCGCAAGCTTAAAAACCGCCTCCGTGTTTTCACCTTTGGTAAAGATATGGACCCGGTCCCCCGCGGCAAGAACCGTAGCGCCGCCGGGCAGAAAACTTTCACCCCCCCGTTCAACCAGGGTTATCAGGCTTTCCCCCGGATACACCTTCCGGTAATTGAGCAGGGAAAGACCGTCCAGGGGACTCCCCGGAACAATGTCCACAGACCCCAGCTCATAGGGGGTCCCCGGAAAGGACAGCACATCCCCCATAGCCCCCCTGTCCACAGCGTTGAGAACCCAGCGGGCGGCTTCTACATCGGGGTGGATAAAGTGGTCGATTCCCAGCACCGCCGGAACCCCGGCCGGGGAATCCTGCCGCCCCGCCCGGTGGAAACGTATATATTCATTGTTCCGCACCCTGGCAATTTTAATAAGGCGGGGATAGCGGGAAGCGGCGAGGCCGCAGATGATCATGTTCAGCTCGTCGGAATTGGTTACGCAGACCAGCGCGTCCGCTTTGGCGATATCCGCATCTTCCAGTACGCGGATATTGTTGCCCTCGTCGTGGATCACCCGGCAGTCAAGCCGGTTTGACGCGTAGCGGGCCCGTTCCTCGCCGGACTCAATCAGCGACACATCGTGGTTTTCCTGCGTCAGCCGCTGGCACAGCGAAAAGCCGACCCGGCCTGCCCCAATTACAACAATACGCATAAATTTATTTTAGAATACCGGCTCCCCCGGAACAACTACGGAATCATGCGGCGATTTTTGGGAGTACGGCAGCCCTTCAGGGCGGGAAGGTTTATCTGCCTACGCATCCCACAGGGTTTTGAGATCCAGACTGAAAGGCGGTAATACGGACACCGGAATAACGGCGTCTTTTTTATAAGCCGAAGAAATATAGCGGCCTTCCCGAAGGACGTGGACCTGCACTTTTTTTTCTTCCGGGTCCAGCACCCAGTACTCCCGGACGCCGGCGTTGAGGTAGGCCTCAAATTTCAGAAACATTATTTTTTGGGTATTGGAAGGGGAGACTATTTCTATCACCAGATCGGGCGGGCCGTCAACGGAACCTTTGGAGAGTTTGGATTTGTCGCAGACCACGAATATGTCCGGCTGAACTACCGTATCATCGGATTTATCCTCCTCGGGGAAAAGGCGGACATCCAGGGGAGCCGGAAATACTTCACAGGGTTTACCTTCGAGAAAAGCGTCGAATTTTACCAGAATCTTCCTGACCAAGGTCTGGTGTTCCACCGTTGGGGACGACATCATAAAGGCTTCTCCGTTGATGATCTCGTAACGTTCGGAACCTTCCCATTCAAGGTAATCCTCGTAGGTAACGTGATCATCATCATCATCAATTAACAACGGCAATGGTTCGGACATATTAACCTCTTGTTTTACTGTAACCGGTATTTGCAGGATTTGCAATTACGCGCTGCAGGCAGGGCTCTTTACGATAATTCTTGTATGTTCTTTTTGTATTAATAATTTCGTTTTTTTTACTAAAGGCTGCTGTTCAAAAATAGAAAAATGCCGCGCCTCCGCGGGATGTCAAAAAAAACATACCGGGGGAAAATGTGTTAAATGAAATACAAACCCCCGGGCCAATTTCAAAACCCGGCCGGACTCTCTGCGGCGGGCAGGCGGATCACCATGAAGCCGGCGGCGCCGATGCTGTAGTCTTCCTGTTCTTCCCAGGCGGCGAACAGAAAATCCCCCAGACGCCGTACCTGGGAATAGACGAAATTTTCCGGCAGCGGGGGCAGCGCCGCCGTCTCTCCGCTTTCCACCGCGGGGGCCTGGGCGCTGCGATAAGTTCCCGCGCCGATCTCCTCCCCCTGCCGGGACAGATCTGCGCCCCGGAAATAGCGGCTTTTTCTGCCGCCGTTCTGCCGGAAGATCCCCCGGTAATACCAGAGCTTGTCGATGCCCTGGCGCAGAATGTCCGCTTCCCAGCCTTCGGCGAAGGGGATGTCCGCCAGGGCGGGGACGGCCAGCGGTGTAAAAAACGCCGGGGGGGTATCCCGGGTCCGCAGGCCAAGAACCGGCGGCCGGGGCGGGGCGGGGGCGGGTTCGGCAAAGGTATCGTCCCGGTAAAAAAACAGCGCCGGCTCGTCTTCGTAGATAAATAGATTCCCTACGGTGTAGGAATCCCAATAGTCCGTACCGGCGGCAAAGCGGTAAAGCCCCAGGTCTCCCCCTTCCACGGGCAGAATAACCAGAAGGCTGTCCCGGTTCACGGCTAGGTACAGGGCGTCCCGGTGGACAAGCATGGCCGCCACATGGGGGGCCAGGGGCCAGGGCGTAAAGGGGTTTAGCGCCGCCTCGCCGGGGGATTGGATATGCCGGGGGGCTTCCCCGGCCGGGAAAGTCCCGGAGGAAACTTCGAACCACAGGGGGTTTCCCGCCGGGCGGATCAGGGCGATCAAGGCTTCTACGGGAAAAGAAGAGAAAAAAGGATCCTCCGCCGGTCCCTCCGGGACGGCCGCCTCTGCGGTTCCGGGGGAGGCCGGCTGTTCTGCGGAATCTTCCGGCGCCGTCTTTTTGCAGGAAAAAAGAAATACTGCCAAAGAGAGCAGACACAGGGCCCGGCAAAAACTCATAGCCTGATTGTAACCTATCGGGCGGGCAGGGACCACCGGGACCGGAAAATTGCCGGCAATTCTCATTTTAACTTGAGGCTGTTCCAAAACTTTAGTTTTGGAACAACAACCTTGCCTCGGTTCACTACACAGGAAATTCAGAAATATATGCCAAGTAACACGGGGCGCCGGGGGAAAAATCCACCGCCCTGCGCGGCGTTTTTGCCCCCGGCAGGAAGGCCGGGAACTTGCTTCCGGCATAGGTCATTGCCGTAGTTTTGGAACCAGCTCATTTGTTGATCCACACCGTCATTTCTCCGGCGCCCCGGTTGGCCCATGCGTAGTAAGGGATGAATATAAGTTCCTGGTCTTCATACCGGCCTTCCGCCCGGTTCCGGTAGAGGGCGCCGTCCTCCCAATCCTTTTCCCGTTTTCCGCTAAAGGAGACGGTACACAGGCCCTCCAAAAGGTCCTGTTCGTAGTTCACGGTGAAGTTCGCGGGGGTTCCCGCGTGGAGCTTGAAGAGTTCCTTCCCGTTGTCTTTTTCCTCAAGGCAGTACACCAGGGGGCCCCGGATAAGGGCCAGTTTGCCCTGGTTATCCCGCACGCAAGGGTTGGTCTCCACAAGGTTCACCGGCATATCCAGGGACAGGCTCAGCCGGTCCCCGTTCCGCCATTCCTGGTTGAGCAGGGCATAACCGTCCCGCAGGGCATAGGGGGCGGCGGCGCCGTTGAGCTTTAGGCTAAAGGATTTACACCAGGAGGGAATCCGCAGGCCGTAGGTGAAGGGCGCATTCCCTTCCGCAGTAAAACTAATGTCAACCTCCCCGTCCCAGGGATACCGGGTTTCCATCTTGATGTTCAGGTCCCCGCCGGCCAGGTGAAACGCTGCCTCGCTTCCCAGGTAGAGGTGGGTGTAAACCGTGTCCGCGTTGGCCGAATGTACGTAGGACCCCAGGAAGGCGATGATCCGGGCAATGTTGGGGGGGCAGCAGGCGCAGCCGAACCACTTCTGCCGCTGAATTTTTACATGCCGCATCCTCCGGTCCTTCAGGCTTGCCTGGGGCAGGGCTTCCAGGGGATTCACGTAGAAGAAGGATTCCCCGTCCAGGGCCATGCCGCCGGTGATGCCGTTAAAAAGGGCCCTTTCTATCACGTCGGCGTATTCGGCCCTGGGTTCGATAGAGGCCATCCTGCGGGCAAAGAAGGCAAGGCCGATGGCGGCGCAGGTTTCCGCGTAAGCCGTATCGTTGGGAAGATCGTAATCATAGGAAAAGGCTTCCCCGTAGGCGGACTGCCCGATTGCCCCGGTAAGGTACATCTGTTTTTGGGTGATATTGGCAAAAAGGGCCTTGCAGACCGCAAAGAGTTCTTCATCCCCCGTAAGCCGGGCTGTATCGGCCATGCCGGAGTAGAGGTACACCGCCCGTACCGCGTGGCCTTCCGCCGTATGCTGTTCCCGCACGGGTTTGCCCGCCTGGTAGTACTGGTACTGGACATAGCTGTCCTCCCAGTAGAAGGTGTTGCCGTTCCGCCTGGTTTCCTCCTCAAAGTAGAGGGGACTCTGCCCCCGCTGATCGATAAAGTACTTGGCAAGCCGCAGGTGTTTTTCATCCTTTGTTACGGCGTAGAGCCGGATCAGGGCCATCTCCGCTATTTCGTGGCCGGGATAACCGTGGAGCTTTCCCTCCTCCGCGCCGATGTGCTTATCTACGCAGTCCACATAGCGGATCATGGCGTCCAGGAGTTTTCTTTTTCCCGCAGCATCGTAGTAGGCCGCCGCTGCTTCGATATAATGGCCCATGCAGTAGAGTTCGTGGTTGTCCTTGAGGTTGGTAAAACGCTTTTCCAAACCGTTGATGATATAATAGGTGTTCAGGTAGCCGTCATCCTGCTGGGCGCTGCAGATAATGTCGATGGTTTCGTCCAGGGTCTTTTCCAGTTCCCTGTCGGGATGCCATGCCAGGGAATAGGCGGCCGCCTCAATCCATTTGGCGAGATCGCTGTCCTGGAACACCAGGCCCCCAAAACCGGTATCCCGGGGGATTCCGTAATCCAGTTCCGGGTGGGTCAATTCCGCGGCAAGTTTGAAATTCCTGATGCAGTAACTCGGCTCGGCGCCGGGAACGCTGTCGTTCAGGGCCTTCCACTGGTAGGGGATTACCTTGGTTCTTACCCGCTCCATGAAGGCGCCCCAAAACCGGTCGTTGATCCGGATATCCCGGGGTTTCATAAATTCGGAATAGGATGAAGGGTTCATATACGCTCCTTGAGGCTAAACTTGACCCGCAACGTTCCTCCGGGGCCGGGTACACGACATAGGTCAAATTTAGCCTTTGCTGTGCTGTTAAGGAAGAGACGCTTCCAAAGCATTATATGTGATTGTATCAAATTGCGGGTCAAGTTTAATCCTTGCAGCAATTCCAAATTCAAAAAAAATAACCGTTCAACCTAAAAAATGGTCAATGGTACCGGCAGCAGTATAAAACCGTACCGGCAGCCGTTTGACCATTTTTTACCTTGATTAACCCCTTGGCATAAGGTAATTCACGATGGGGAAATGGCGAAAAGAGCGCCGAAACAAGTAACAGGGGTGGCGGTGGAAAGAATCTGGGGTGGGGGCCCCGGATTTTTCCAGCCGACAGGACCCCTGATGAATTTTTTACAGCTCTTTTCGGATTTGGAATTTTGAATTGCTGTGCCGTAAGTTCTCTTGTTTGACACGGGTGCGCTTCCTATGGCAGACTAGGGTTATGTGGAGGGCTGCCGTGGGAAAGATTACCGGTGAAGGTGTACGGCCGAATGGCATTTCTTGCCGG
>JAIRXT010000103.1 GCA_031268125.1 Treponema sp.
GAGTCCTGGTCCGCCCCGGCAAGGAGGACGATGCGGTTGCGCCGCTCGTCCTGGGGCCGCAGGATGTAGGTTGTGCTGCTTAGGGGGGAGATGATCGAAGGGGGAAAGCCCGCGGTTTCCGCCGGCCGGGAGGATGTCCTTTCCGCGGGGCTGCCCGGTTCCCCCGGAGCCGCCGCGTTTTTGGGCGGGTAGGGGGGAGGCAGAAAGCGCGGCAGCCCGGCCTGGGCGAAAATTTCCAGCAGGTCCGTGGGCCAGAATTCCCGGACTTCGCTTATGATATGGGGGCCGGCGGTTTCATCGCTGCGGTAGCCGGTGCGGGTGTCAACGTATATCCGGCGGTGTATACGGCAGCGGTGTATGGGGCTGACGCCGGGGATAAACCAGGTATCCAGAACCTGGGGGCAGTCTTCGTTGGGGATGTCCCCGGAAACGGCGCAGACAGAGACCCTGGCAAGTCCTTCCGGCAGGGGACGGGGCGGCAGGAGGCTGTCCGCTGGAATCCCCGCGGCAAGGGCGTCGATAATGCGGAATTGCAGGGGGGTGGCGGTAAGGCGGCCGACAAAGGCGGAATTCCCCTCCCCGGAGAAATTCCCCAGCCATACGGCCAGAACATAGCGGTCAAAGACGGCGATTGACCAGGCGTCCTTAAAGCCGATTGAGGTGCCGGTCTTGTAAGCCACCGGAAAGGAGCGGCCCCCATAGCCGGTATCGTAATGGAGGGCGTCGGGGGCGGGGTTCCGCTCCAGCATGTCCAGGGTAATGGCCGCCGCCTGGGGGCTGAGGATCCGCCTGGCTTCCTCCGGCCCGGTCCCGTTGAGGAAGAAGCGCGGAGCCATGAGGATTCCGTCATTGGGCAGGGCGGCGTAAAGACCGGCCAGTTCCAGCATGCTCAGGTCCGCCGTTCCCAGGACCGCCGAAAGGCCGTAGTGGTTTTTTTCTTTAAGCCCCGAAACGCCGGCCTTTACCAGAAAATCGTGGAGGTCCGGGTTGTGGATACTGCCGGCAAGCTGGACCGCGGGGATATTGCGGCTGTCCACCAGGGCAAACCACGCCTTTACCGGGCCCTTAAAGGCCCCCTGGTAGTTATCCGGCGTGTATTCGCTAAACCCCCGGGGGCTGTCCTTGAGCATGGTTTCCGGGTGGATAAGCCCCTGTTCCATTGCCATTGCGTAGACGAAGGGTTTAAGCGTAGAGCCGGGGGAACGCTTGCTGGTAAAACCGTTTACCTGGCCCTGAATCCCCTCGTCGGCATAGTCCGCGGAGCCCACGGCCGCCAGAACCTCCATATTGGTCCAGTCCAAAAGCAGAATGCTGCCGTTCCTGATACCCCAGCCCCTGTTCCGTACCAGGTAGGCTTCCAGTTCCCGTTCCAGAATATTCTGAAAATTCAGGTCGAGCGTGGTTACAAGGGCGGTTTCCGGGCGGTTTTTCCGGCGCCCGGCGCTTTCCGCACGCTGCCCCGGTTCCCCGTATCGAAGGTATTCGGCCAGGTGGGGGGCCCGGCGGGGGAAACGCCGTACCAGGTAGGGGGGCATTTCCATCTCCGCACGGAACGCCGAATCTTCCGGGTGCAGGGCCGCCCAGGATTCGTAGAGGATAAGGCGGGCCTCCATAAGTTCCGGCGGTACTTCGCTCGAAGCCGCAAGGGGGGCCCTGCGGCCGGGGTTTTGGGGGATCACCGCCAGCATGAGTATTTCCCCCAGCGTAAGTTCCCGGGGGTCCTTGTTGAAGTAATACCAGGAAGCCGCCCCAAAGCCTTCGATATTGCCCCCCAGGGGGGCCAGGTTAAGGTATGCCTCCAGAATTTCCTGCTTGGAAAGGCAGATTTCCAAAAAAACCGCCCGGAAACTCTGGCGGATCTTGCCCCACAGGTTCCGGGTATAAAGGCCGTAACGGAGCCGGGCAAGCTGCATCGTAATGGTAGAGGCCCCCATGCGGCGGCTTTTTTTGACGTAGGTCTCCCAGCCGGCGCGGAACATCGCCGCGGGGTTTATGCCCCAGTGGCCGTAAAAGTAACGGTCCTCCTGCAGCAGCACCGCCTCTACCAGGGCCGGGGGAAAGTCCGCCAGCGGCGTCCATAGGCGGTATTTGTCATCGGCGGTAAGAAAAATATGAAAAAGCTGCCCATCCCGGCCGGTATAGGCCCGTGAAAAGGGGACGGGGGAAAGAATATCCAAAAAAACGGCGTTCCAGCCCAGGAAAAGGGCCAAAATCAACACAACCGCGGCGGCGGCCCTGCCAAACCAGGAACGGAATATTTTTTTTCTTTTTTGAACCGCTGTCATATTTATTGAGGCCCCCCCAAATATTGGGGAAACCTCAATAAACAACCTATTTTGTTCTTAAGAACTCGTCAACCTGGCGCTGTGCCTCTGCAAGTACCCGGTTAAAGCCTACCGCTTCAAGGTCTCTCTTAATCTGGGGGATAACCACCGCGGGATCGGAGGTGCCGCTCAGCAATTCTTTATCGTAGCGGTCCCATACCTGACGGCAGTTGGTCAGCTCGTTGAGGATTGAAGCCCGGTCCAGGGAAAAGCCGAGGAGGGGCGAAGGTGTGGCGCTGGCATCGTTTTCCCTGACCTTCTGCCACTGATCGGCAGGCTGATCGTCGGTGGTAGACATGCTAAAGAAAGTTGCCTGCTGATACGCCGCAAGGGGCCAGTTGGTATTGATCTTCCTGATAACCCCGGGGGCGGACCCGCTGGGCCTGGTAACGTAATTGAAATGTCTTCCTTCAAGTCCGTAGGCAAGCATATCCCGGAAAAGAGGATCGGTGTTGGCCAGTTCCAAAAGCTTCAGGGATTCTGCCTTATACCGGGAATTGGTGCTGATGCTGTTCAGGGAACCCTGGATCGAATCGGTGGAGAGGTTGGGTCCCACAAACTGGTGGATATCGTACTGCTCCACCCCCTGTTGGGCTTCCCATACCGCATCGGCCCCGGGCCAGCCCTGGGCGGTCATGAAGATCTGCCCCTTAAAGTCTTCCACGGAGACGGCGGCATCGGGGTTGATGATCCCGGCCTGGTACCAGCGGTGCATGTAGTCAAAAATTTCCCGCACATCGGGCTGTTCCAGGGTAAACGCCACACGGTGATTCGGGTCGTTCAGGTTCATGCCCATAGGGGGAAGACCGGCGGAAAGGGTGTCGTAGTTCCTAAAGACCTGGTAGGAAGCCTTGTTGGAAATACGGTAGGGATAGAACCGCTGGCCTTCTCCCGCCTTAATGGCGCGGAAATAGTTATCCATGCTGGGAAGATCGGTCTTGGTAATGTCGATATTGTACTTGGTAACGTAGTTGTGATCCCAGATGACCCATTGGGTAATTGCGGAATCTTTCCAGGTGGGTACGGCGTATAATTTGTTATTGATCTTGACGCCGGTCCAGATATCCTGGGGAATTAAGTTCCACAATTTGGGGCTGGCGGTTTTTACCAGGTCCGTAATATCTGCAAAAGCGCCCTGGGCAACCCGCTGGCTGTAGTCGGTAAGATCGTCGAACATAATGTCGAAGTACTCACCGGAGTTAATAATGGTGGTGAAACGCTGCTGCTGATCACCCCAGCCGGAGATTTTAAG